>JBCDHK010000193.1:0-6998 GCA_038750185.1 Pseudomonadota bacterium | reverse complement strand
GGAGCTTGCTCGCCATGCCTTGGGCGTGGCGGCGCTCGATGGCGTGGGGGTGGCCGCCGATTTTGCTGCAGACGCTGGTCTATGGCCCGCTTTGTCTGGCAGCGGCCGCCTTTAGCGCGTGGCTTGAGGGCACTGGCGGTCTTGCTGCCAAGACGGCATGGTTTTTTGCGGCTGGCATGGCCGTGACCGGGGTGACGGCGGCGCCACCAGACAAAGCGGGCCATAGACCAGCGTCTGCAGCAAAATCGGCGGCCACCCCCACGCCATCGAGCGCCGCCACGCCCAAGGCATGGCGAGCAAGCTCCACCCCAGGTAGGCGGCAAGCGTGACCAGCACGGCGGCAAGGCGCCCAGTGAACGAGAGCGCGCCATAGATCTCGCCCGGCGAGAACGCCGCAACGAACAACGCCATCACCGTACTCAGCACCGCACAGGGCCAGGAAAGGATGCCCTGGCGGATCAGATCTTCGATGCGAGCGGTGTCTGTCTCGGCGGGCAGAGGATCGAAGGGCGGGCTCACTTTTGGATTGGGGGCAGGTGCTGGCAGGTATTCAGTCATGTCCGCAGAGACTGTCGAGAATGTGGCGGGTGCCTCGTGCTGGGAGGCGTGGGGCTGGCGATGACCCTCACAGTGAGGCTAAGCGAGGTCTGGTCTGGCCGCCAACAAAAGAATGCGAAGTACTCCGCCCGTCCAGGCCCCCACATCCTCGACGGTTTGCACTCTTGGTCGCAAATTTCGAGGGTGCTGCAGCGGGACTGGCTCTCTCGGCGGCCTGATCTCGGTGCTCGAACAGAATGCAGTCGAGGCCGTCGTTTGGTCGACGCCCAGACGCCGATTCATGGACCAGCGCCCTCAACAACCGAGCTTCTGCATAAATCCAGAGCGTATAATACTTCATGCATGAGATATTATGCCAAAATAACAGGCTAAATTTCCTGCTTGCAAAATCACTTGGCAAGCCGCTAGCGTTTCCGTTGAGACTGTCGCAACCGCAGGAGCGCCATGATCACCGCCGATATCGTGCTGGAGAACGGCCCCGTCTGGTGCGGCTTGGCCGAGGGCGAGCAGGACGCCGTCGCACTCTGGCAGGGGCTGGTCCTGGCAACTGGCACCCGCGAGGCGGTCGGCGCACTCAAAGGGCCCGCCACGCGGGTCATCGACCTGGGCGGGCGTTTTGCCATGCCGGGGCTCTACGATGCCCATATGCACCTGCTGCCGCTGGGGCTGGCCATGGACTGCGTCGATGCCCGCTACGAGGCAGCACCGTCCATCGCAGCGCTCGTCGAGGCGATCCGGGCACGCGCTGCCACCCAAGCCCCCGGCACCTGGGTGCTGGCGCGCGGCTACGACCAGGGCCGCTGGCAGGAGGGGCGCCATCCGAGCGTGGACGATCTCGACCGCGCCGCGCCTGAGCATCCGGTCTATCTGGTGCGCGCCTGCGGGCATGTGGGCGTGGTCAACTCGGCTGCCATGCGCCTGGCCGGCCTCACCCCGGAGACACCCACACCCCCCGGTGGCCTGATCGAGCGCGGCCCCGATGGACGCCTCACCGGGCTCTTGGCCGAGAACGGGCGCGATGCGGTCCATGCCGTGCTGCCCGCAGCGACCCACGAAAACCTGGTCGCGGCCATCGAGGGGGCAGGGCGGGCCTGTCTCAGGCTCGGCATCACCTCGGTGATGGATGCGGCTGTCGGTACCCAGGGCGGGCGGGCCGAACTGGCCGCCTACCGCACCGCCGAGCGCAGTGCCCGGCTGCCGGTGCGCACGCTGCAATGCTTGATGGGCGGCAGCCGCGGCATCGCCGCTGAGGCAGTGGCCGAGGGGCTTGTGACCGGCACCGGCTCGGATCTCTTGCGCGTCGGCCCGGTGAAGATCTTTACGGATGGCAGTGCGGGCGGCAAGACGGCGGCCATGTCCGAGCCCTATCTCGGCGTACCCGAAACCCACGGCGTGCTCTGCCTCACTGATGAGGAGTGCCACGCCGAGATCGCGCACTACCACGCGGCGGGCTGTCAGATGGCGATCCATGCCATCGGCGATGTGGCCATCGAACAGGTGCTGTCGGGCTATGAGAAAGCTTTGGCGGCCCAGCCCGATCCCACCCGGCGCCACCGCATCGAACACTGCGGCTTTCTGAGCGAGGGCCAACTGGCCCGGATGCGCTCCCACGCCATTCTGCCGGCTCCCCAGCCGAGTTTTCTGCGCGAGTTCGGCGATCTCTATCTGCAGGTGGTGGGCGAGGTGCGCACCGCGCCCTCCTATCCCATGCGCGCCTGGATCGAGGCGGGGCTGCACCCTTCGGCCTCCACGGACGCGCCGGTAACCGATCTCGATCCGCTGGCCAATCTCCATGCGATGGTCACGCGTGCGACCCGCTCGGGGCGGGTGATCGGTGCAGATCAGGTACTCTCACGCGAAGAGGCGCTCCACGCCTACACTTGGGCCGCGGCCTATGGCGGGCGCGAAGAGCACCGCAAGGGCCGTCTCGTGCCGGGGCAGTTGGCCGATGTGGCCGTCTTCTCCCACGATCTGCGCCACGTCGAGGCGGCGGCGTTGCTCGGCGAGGTCGCCTGCGAGATGACCATCCTCGGTGGCGAGATCGTCTACGAGCGGGGCGGCTGATGGCCAGCCAGATCCTGACGCGGCTTCTCCTCTCGGTCCCGGTGCTGCTCGGGGTGCTGGCGCTTGGCTTTGCGCTTTTGCAGCTTGTGCCGGGCGATCCGGCAGTGGTGATCGCAGGCCCCATGGCGACCCAGGAGGTCATCGACGAGATCCGCGCCGAGATGGGGCTCGACCAGCCGGTGGTAGTGCAGTTTGCGCTCTATCTGGGCCGTGTGCTCCAGGGCGATCTGGGCCGCTCGATGATCAACAACATGCCCGTGCTCGACGAACTGCTGCGCGCGGGGGGGCCGACACTGGAGCTGATGGTTGCCTCACTGATCTGGTCGGTGCCGCTTGGCATCGTGATGGGCACGCTGGCGGCGGTCTACCGCGGGCGCCTCATCGACCGGGCGGTGATGGCCGTCTCCATGGCCGGTGTCTCCATGCCGATCTTCTTCATTGCGCTGATCCTGATGCGCTATCTCGGCTATGAGTGGGGGTGGCTGCCCTTTGTCGGGCGCGGCGGCCCGCTCTGGACCATCGAGGGCCTGCGCCATATCGCGCTGCCGGCGCTCTCGCTCGGCCTGATCTTCATCGGGCCTGTGGCGCGCATGACGCGGACCTCCGTTTTGGAGGTGCTCTCGCTCGATCATGTGCGCACGGCCCGCTCCAAGGGGCTCTCCGAGGCGCGGGTGGTGCGCGCCCATGCGCTGAGGAATGCCCTCATCCCGGTGGTGACGCTGATCGGGCTCCAGGCGGGCTACCTCTTGGGCGGTGCGGTGGTGACCGAGACGATCTACTCCTGGCCGGGGCTCGGACGCCTCGCCGTCGGCGCCATCCTGTCCTCGGACCTGCCCATGGCCCAGGGGACGATCCTGTTGCTGGCGCTGGCCTTCATCGTGGTCAATCTGCTGGTCGATATCGCCTATGCGCTGCTCGATCCGCGGGTGGGGACGCGATGACGGCCAGTCTTGCCCCGCGCCGCGCCTCCGTTGCGCGCCGTCTCCTGCGCGAGCGTGCGGCGGCGTTGGCGGCGGTGATCCTGGGGCTCACGGTTACGGCGGCGCTGCTCGCGCCCTGGATCGCGCCCCATGATCCCTTCGACAACGGCTTTGGGCCGCTCCGCCCGCCGGTCTGGGTCGAGGGCGGCGCTTGGGAGGTGATGCTCGGCACCGATGGGCAGGGGCGCGATATCCTCTCGCGCCTGCTCTACGGCACGCGGCTGACGCTGATCATGGGGCTGACGTCGGTGGCCATCGGCGGCGGGCTCGGCATGGTGCTGGGGCTGGTCTCGGCCTTCTACCGCAGGCTCGATCCCTACCTCATGCGCCTGGCCGATGTGCTGCTGTCCTTTCCCGCGATCCTGTTCGGGCTGGCCGTGGCCGCCATCTTCGGCCCCGGTGTCACCGCCATCGTCATCGCGCTCTCCATCGCCACCATCCCGGATGTGGCCCGTGTCACCCGCTCAGCCGCGGTGGTGGTGATGGCCCAGGAGTACGTCGAGGCGGGGCGTGCGGTCGGGCTCTCGGACTTCACGCTACTGCGCCGCTATGTGGCGCTCAACTGCCTGTCTTCGGTGTTTGTGTTTCTCACCTTGCGCTTTGGCCAGGTGATCCTGATCGGGGCGGCGCTCAGCTTTCTCGGCCTCGGCGCCCGTCCGCCGACGCCCGAGCTTGGCATGATGGCCGCCCAGGGGCGGGACTTTCTGTTCTTCGCCCCCCATGTCGCGACCGTCCCCTCGGCTGCGATCTTCATCCTGGTGCTCTGCGCCAATCTCGTGGGCGATGCCCTGCGCGACGCCCTCGACCCCCGCCAAACCGGCTAACAACAACCGACAGGGATGCTACCATGACCGGACCGACCCGCGTACTCGCCGCCGTGCTTGCCATGGCGTGCTTGCCGATCGCTGCCCCCGCCCAGACCGTGACCATCGTGCGCGAGGTGGAGACCGACCGCTACGACCCCCACCGCACCACCGCGCGTGCGGCCTCGGAGGTGCTCTTCATGCTGGCCGACACCCTGGTCAGTCTCGATTTCGACATGAAGACCATCGCACCGGGCCTGGCCGAGCGCTGGGAGGTCTCCGAGGACGGGCTGACCTATACCTTCCACCTGAAAGAAGGTGTCAGCTTTTGCGACGGGCGCGCCATGACCGCCGACGACGTAGTCTATTCGCTCAATCGCTGGATCGATCCCGAGACCAAATCCCCCGTGGCCTGGCGTGCGGGCGATGTCAAATCGATCACGGCGGCGGATGCGAACACCGTGGTCTATGAGCTGGAGGCGCCCTTCTCCGAGTTGCTCTACCAGCTCACCCAGTCCTTTGCCGTGGTGGTCGACCAGGAGCAGGTCGCAGCATTAGGCGACGATTTCGGCGTCACCGGCTTCAACGGCACCGGCCCCTTCTGCTGGGGCGAGTGGCGCCCGCGCGAAGTCACCCGCCTCACCCGCCACGAAGCCTACACCTGGGGCCCGCCCATCTACGAGAACACCGGCCCCGCCCAGGTGGCCGAGGTCGAGTGGCGCATGGTCCCTGAGGAAAACACCCGCATGGCCGCGGTGATGACCGGCCAAGTCGACATCACCCAGTATGTGCCCTGGAACTCTTTGCGCATCCTGCGGGGCAATCCCAAGGTCCAGGTGACGCTCTCCGATGCGGCGCACTGGAGCTACTTCACCGGCTTCAAGATCGACAAACCGGTGGTCAACGAGACCGCGGTGCGCCAGGCGCTCAACCTCGCCGTCGATCAGGAAGCCCTGGTGCGCAACATCTACTTCGACGAGGTCGAGCCGGCCTTCTCCTATATCTCCACCGGCACGCTGGACTGGAACGCGGCCATCGAGCCCGATCTCCTCACCACCGACATCGAGCGCGCCAATGCCATCCTGGATGGGGCCGGCTGGGTGATGGGCGACGATGGCTTCCGCTACAAAGAGGGCGAGAAGCTCGAAGTGCTGGCCTACGGCTTCACCGGCTCGACGTGGTCCAAGATCATGGAGGCCATGCAGGCCGACTTTCGCAAAGTGGGCGCCGATCTCCAGATCCAGCTTTATGATGCGACCGTGGCCTGGGGCAAACTGGCCACCCAGGAGTTCGACCTCTTCGGCATGAGTTTTCCCTATGTCTCGGCAGGCGATGCGCTCAATCTCTACTTCCGCTCCGAGAACATGCCGACCCCCAACCGCATGAACTGGAACGACCCCGAGACCGACCGCCTGCTCAATGCGGGCAAGACCGCAACCTCCGAGGCCGAGCGCGCCGAGGCCTACGGCGAGGTCTTGCGCAAGGTCCACGACGCCGCCGTCTGGATCCCGCTCTATCATGAGCCCATGCGTCTGGCCCAAACCACCCGCATGGCCCCCGTGCGCCCGCACAACATCTACGGCTGCGGGCTCTACAAGGGCCTCGACTTCGCCTTCGTCGAGTGACGGTGATGGGTGAGAGGGGAGCTGTCACCCTGATTGAAAACCTGGCCTTCGCCGTCGTCTGGGATGGGGCGGCAAAGGCGGGCGCTGGCGGGCACGTCTATGCCCGCGGCCTCGATCTGGCCTTCGAGGGGGGCCGGATCGTCCACATCGGGCCGGGCTTTGAGGGCGAGGTGGCGCGGCGCATCGACGGGCGCTCGCTCATGGCCATGCCGGGGCTGGTCAATATCCACAGCCACCCGATGTCCGAGCCCATGAACCAGGGCTTTCTCGATGAGGTCGGCAGCCCCGCCCTCTATCAGTCCTCACTCTATGAGTTCATGCCGCTCCACCGCCCCGATCTGGAGGGTATGCGAGCCTGCGCCGAAAAAGCCCTGGCCGAACTGCTGCTCTCGGGCGTGACCACGCTGGTCGATCTCTCGGTGCCCTACGAGGGCTGGATGGAGATCCACGAGCGCGCGGGGCTGCGCACGGTCTTTGCCCCCATGTTCCGCTCGGCCGCGTGGTCGACGGGCAATGGCCATGTGGTCGAATACGAATGGTTGCCCGATGGCGGGCAGGCGGCCTTTGAGGAGGCGCTCACGGTGGTCGACCGCGCCCGCGCCCACCCCTCGGGCCTCTTCTCGGCCATGGTCGCACCCAGCCAGATCGACACCTGCACGCCCGAACTCATCCAAGCCGCCCGCACCGCCGCCTCTGAGCGCGGCGTGCCGATGCAGATCCACGCCGCCCAGTCGGTGGTCGAGTTCCACGAGATCACCCGGCGCCACGGCCTCACCCCGGTGCAATGGCTCGATAGTTTGGGTGTGCTCGCGCCCGGCACCATCCTCGGCCACGGCATCTTCCTCGACGATCACCCCTGGGTCCACTGGCCGCCGACCCAAGACCTGAAGCGCCTCGCCGAGACCGGCACCGCGGTGGCCCACTGCCCGGTGGTGTTTCAGCGCCGCGGCATCACGCTGCGGAGCCTC
>JBCDHK010000192.1:0-7003 GCA_038750185.1 Pseudomonadota bacterium | reverse complement strand
GGACAAGGCCGCAACGGCGCAAAAAGCGCTGCGGCAGTGCCGCCAGGACCGGATGCGTCCATATCGCAGAGGAGGAAGCTAATGAACGAAATGACCCTGATCGACGGCGGCACCCACGTCTCGCCGTTCGCCAAGCGCTACGACAATTTCATCGGCGGTGCTTTTCAGGCCCCCAAATCGGGCCGCTACTTCGACAACATCAGCCCCGTCACCGGCCAGGTGATCGGCGAGATCGCCCGCTCCGATGCCTACGACGTCGAGGCCGCGCTCGATGCCGCCCACAAGGCTGCCGACGCCTGGGGCAAGACCAGCGTCACCGAGCGCGCCAACATCCTCATGAACATCGCCCAGGTGCTCGAAGACAACCTGGAGCTGCTGGCCGTTTGCGAGTGCTGGGACAACGGCAAGGCGATCCGCGAGACCCGCGCCGCCGATATTCCGCTGGCCATCGACCACTTCCGCTACTTCGCCAGCGTGGTGCGCGGCCAAGAAGGCACCATGGGCGAGATCGACAACGATACCGTCGCCTACCACTTCCATGAGCCCCTCGGCGTCGTCGGCCAGATCATCCCGTGGAACTTCCCGCTGCTCATGGCCGCTTGGAAGCTCGCCCCGGCGCTGGCTGCTGGTAACTGCGTCGTGCTCAAGCCCGCCGAGCAGACCCCGGCCACCATCATGGTGTTCTGCGAGCTGATCGGCGATCTGTTGCCCCCGGGCGTGCTCAACGTGGTCAACGGCTTTGGCCTGGAAGCGGGCAAGCCGCTGGCCCAGTCCGACCGCATCGCCAAGATCGCCTTCACCGGTGAGACCACCACCGGGCGTCTGATCATGCAGTACGCCACCCAGAACATCATCCCCGTCACGCTGGAGCTGGGCGGCAAATCGCCGAACATCTTCTTCTCCGACGTGGCCTCCGAGGACGACGCCTTCTTCGACAAGGCCATCGAAGGCTTCGTGATGTTCGCGCTCAACCAGGGCGAGGTCTGCACCTGTCCCTCGCGCGCGTTGGTGCATCAGTCGATCTACGACCGCTTCATGGAGCGCGCCCTTGAGCGCACCCAGGCCATCATCCAAGGTGATCCGCGCGA
Source organism: Pseudomonadota bacterium (assembly GCA_038750185.1). GTDB lineage: Bacteria > Pseudomonadota > Alphaproteobacteria > Rhodobacterales > Rhodobacteraceae > Thermohalobaculum. Next base: position 5,915 of record JBCDHK010000192.1, on the reverse strand, counting down.
CGGCAACACCATGATGGGCGCACAGGCCTCCTCCGAGCAGAAAGAGAAGATCCTCAGCTACTTCGACATCGCCCGCCAAGAAGGCGCCGAAGTGCTGACCGGTGGCGAGCAGGCCAGCCTGCCGGGCGATCTCTCGGGCGGCTACTACATCAAGCCGACCGTGCTGCGCGGCCACAACAAGATGCGCGTCTTCCAGGAGGAGATCTTCGGCCCCGTGGTCTCGGTCACCACCTTCAAGGACGACGACGAGGCCCTGGCCATCGCCAACGACACCCTCTACGGCCTCGGCGCCGGCGTGTGGTCGCGCGATGCCAACCGTTGCTACCGCTTTGGGCGTGCCATCAAGGCCGGTCGTGTGTGGACCAACTGCTACCACCTCTATCCCGCCCACGCGGCCTTTGGTGGCTACAAGCAGTCGGGCATCGGGCGTGAGACCCACAAGATGATGCTCAACCACTACCAGCAGACCAAGAACATGCTGGTCAGCTACAACCCCAACAAGCTCGGCTTCTTCTGAGCCAGGCGCACGTCAGCCGGAAACGGGGACAGGTGTGAGAGAGGGGCCCGCCGCGTGCGGGCTCCTTTTTTTCGTGTGTGCTGTCTAGAGCGATTTCAAAAGAGGTGGAAACACCGAATGGCTCGGAAATTGCGACAAAACAGTAGCTTATAGCATTTTGCGCGAACCAACGGTTGCGCAAAATGCTATAGCGTGGACGGTGTCAGGCCGCGCGGCGGCGCACCAGGGCAAGGGCGGCCAGCCCCGAGAGCAAGAGCCACGCAGGCGCGGGCAGCGGGATCGGCGCTGTCGGCTGAAACGAGGCGATCTGGCCAAAATCGCTGGTGCCGATGTCCGGGTCCGAGAGGACGATCCCCAGGGTCTCCGAGAACGCCAGCCCAACCGGATCGGTGATCGGCAAAAGGTCCTCACCGAGGGTGCCGAGCACGGCGAAGGTATCGGGATCGACGCGCAGGATCGATTCCGGGTCAATGTTATTGCCCACCAGCAGCGCGCTGCCGTCGTAGGCCAGCCCCTCGATCTCGAAGTCGCTAAAGGAGAAGGTGCTCTGGTTCAGCACCGTACCATCGGTCGGGTCGAGTTCGCTCAGGGTGTCGCTGCCACCGGCAAACAAGCGGCCGTCGAAGAAGGTGAGCGCGTCCGGGTCGGTGATGTCGGGCTTGAAGGCATTGAGCACCGCGCCCGTGATCGGGTCGATCTCGACGATCAGCGCCGCGCCGCCGGCCCTATCCTCACCGCCGAGAAACAGCGAGGTGGGGGAGGCGGCCAGGCCCTCCAGGTCGTCCAGGCGCGAGGCCAGGCCCGCGGGGCTATCATCGAGGATCGTGCCGAACACGTCGAAGTTGCCTGCCTCGCCATGCGGGGTCGTCGGGCTGATGTCGTCGTTACCGTCGAAGTCGAAATCCGGGAAGCCCGAGACCCGGATGTTGATGGTGCCGTCGGTGTTGACGGTGCCGCCCAGCGCCGGCGCGACACCATTGCCCAGCGAGCTGCTGTCGTCGTCGGTGTCGAGCAGGGTGGTGAAGCCCGCGTCGAAGGTGCCGAGCGTGAGATCGGGGGCCGAGGTGGCGCCTGGAATGTCGTTGTCCAGTTCGATGATGAAGCCGTCGCCCGGGGCGAAATTCAGCCCGCCCGCCCCATCGATGAAGGTGAACTCGACCACGCCCCCCGGCGTCAGCGTCCCGACGTCCAGCAGGCTGAGCGTGGAGCCGGTGCCCTGAAAGCCGAGATCGATACGGCTGGTGATGTGGGTGTTGAGGTCGATGGCAAAGAGGGCCGCAGTACCGCCATCGGCGTTGTCGTCGTCGACGACGTAGAGAGTGTCGCCGATTATCGCCAGCCCCTCAGGATCGCCGATGCCAACACCGGTGCCGAGCACGGCGTCGGAGGTCTCGAACACGCCGGGCAGGAGCGAACTGGCCTGGGCTGTGCCTGTGGACAAGGCCAGCATGAGCGCGCCGGATAGGGCGGGTAGTCGGTGTGCGGAGCGGTTAAGCATGTCAATCCCCGAACTGGTCACCCTTTACTTGGTCGGCCCGTGAAGGCGCCGCTACGCACTGTGTCCGCGGAAGGGCACTTTCTTCCAGAGCCATACCATACCTTCACACAACTTTAAGGAGATATTTCGAAGCAGCACAAGCCCTTGTCAGCCTGAAACAGAACACTCCCCATGGCCCAGAGGGGGGTAATGACTAGTCCAATGTCCGAACGGGCTGCATCAGTACGTAGGTTAAGACATCGCGAGACCCCACCAGTGCCTGCGCAGCGCGCAAGGCTCGGGGTTAGGACGGATGTCTCTAGATGGCGGTCTGGCGTGATACCGGCTCAGGCGCCGTGCTCTTCGGCTTCCATGCGGGCGAGCATCTGGCGGGCGCGTGGGCAGAGCAGGCGCTCGCGCAGTGGGCTGTCTGGGTCGATGTCTTTCTTGCAGACCAGACATTTATCGGCATTGGTGATCGCGTTCAGGCCGCCACAGCTGCCCTTGATGGTCTTGCCCATCAGCATAACGCCGAGCGCCATACCCAGGACCACCAGACCGAGCAGGACGAAGGTGAAGAGAAACGTGGCCATGGTCGGGCCTCCTACTCGCTTGCTTGCAGCGCGCTAAAGCGCGGGCTTGCCACCGTCTCAAAGCGCGGCGTCTCGCCGCCCTCGACACGCTTGATGAACAACACCCCGAGATCGTGTTGCTCGGCCACCGCCAAGCCGCGCTCTGCGCCGAGCGCAAGCAGCGCCGTCGCCCAGGCATCGGCCAGCATGGCGCTCTCGGCCAACACCGTCACTGAGGCGGTGGTGTGGACGATGGGACGCCCGGTCTCGGCATCTAGGATGTGGGTGTAGCGCACGCCCTCGGCTTCGACGTAGTTGCGATAGTCGCCCGAGGTCGCCATGCCGAGATCGCTCACCCGCACCACTTCCTCGACCGCGCGCGTGCCCTCTTGTGGGCGCTCGATGCCGATGCGCCAGGGCGCGCCCTCGGGGTTTTGGCCTGCGACCAAGAGATCGCCGCCGATCTCGACCATGAAGTCCTCGATGCCAAGTGCGGTGAGCGTCTGGCCTAGGCGATCGACACCGTAGCCCTTGGCGATGGCGGCCAGGAAGACGCTGGTCTCGGGGTCGGCCTTTTGCAGGGTGGGCGGATCGGTGTTGGTGAGGGTGAGCACCTCCGCCTGGCCAACGCGCGCCAGGGCTGCGGCGATGGCTTCGTCGGAGGGCACCGGGGTCTCTGGTGTGCGGCTGCCAAAACCCCACAGCTCGATTAGCGGGCCGAGAGTGAGATCGAATTGGCCGAGGCTTTGGGCGTGGACCTGATTCGCAGCCTCGATCACCGCGGCAAACTCGGCGGAGATCGCCACCGCTTCGGTGGTGTCGAGGGCGTTGAAGCGCGAGACTTCGGAGGTCGGATCCCAGTTCGAGGCGGTGGTGTTGACGGCGGCCAAAGTGGCCTCGATCGCCGCTTGCACGGCCTCGGGATCGAGGTCGCCCGATTTATCGAGGGCGGTGATGGTGTAGGTCGTGCCCATGGTCTGGCCGGACAGCGACAGGGTTTGCGGCGCGGGGTCGCAGCCGGCGAGGGCAGAGGCGAGCACGCTCAGCAGTGCAAGCCGCGGCATGTTCGTTTCTAGCGAAAACATACCGCGGTCATAGCACGCGTGCGCGCTCATTGCGGTGCGGCAAGAGATAGCATGGTATGCTGTCGCAGTCGGCTGGCAAGGGCTGTGCGCGGTTTCTTATTTGCAGTATGCGGAAAAGACCTCTCGTGTTCGGCCTCGCCACCGGCTCCCCCGCTGGATCGGACCGCCGCAAGCGCTGTCGGCACGGGTCACGACAACGATGGATGGGACGTACCCAATTGCAGCTATTCTCGCTACGTAGGGGTCTCGACTTGCCCGTAGAGGGTGCCCCGGAGCAACGCATCCACGATGGACCCGACATTCGCAGCGTTGCGGTGCTCGGCGCCGATTATCTGGGGCTAAAGCCGCGGCTTACGGTCGAAGAAGGCGATACCGTCGCCGCTGGCACGCCGCTGTTTGCCCACAAGGATACGCCCGAGGCCGTGGTGGTCTCGCCGGTCTCGGGCAAGGTGCGCGCCATCCACCGCGGCCAGCGCCGCGTGCTGATCAGCGTCGTGATCCAGGCCCACGACGGTATGGCCGAGCCGGTGGATTTCTCCAACGTGGGCGATGTCTCCACGCCCGAGGGCCTGGCCGAGCGGATTTGTGCCGCCGGGCTCTGGGCCTCGTTTCGCACCCGGCCCTACTCCAAGGTGGCAGAGCCCGGCAGCCGCCCTGCCGCGCTTTATGTCACTGCCATGGACACCGAGCCGCTGGCACCCGATGCCGCGGTGGTGATCAATGATGCGGCGGAGGCGTTTCGCGCCGGGCTCGATGCGGTGGCGCGGCTCAGCGAGGGCAAGACGTATCTGTGCTGCGAAAGCGGTGCCGAGCTTGCCGGCACCGATGTCGAGAGCGTCGAGGTGGCGCGCTTTGCCGGGCCGCATCCGGCGGGCCTGCCCGGCACCCACATGCACTTCCTGGAGCCGCCGAGCGCCGAGAAGATCGTCTGGACCGTGGGCTATCAGGACGTCATCGCCATCGGGCGGCTGATGCTCACCGGCCACCATGACGCCTCGCGGGTGATTGCGCTCTCGGGCCCGCTCTGCCACCGCCCGCGCCTCGTGCGCACCGTGGCTGGGGCCTCGATGGAGGACCTGACCGAGGGCGAGATCGACCGCTCGGTGACGGCGCGCCTGATCTCGGGCTCGGTGCTGAGCGGTCGCGCAGGCGAGGGGCCGAGCGCCTACCTCGGGCGCTACGCCCGCCAGTTGACCGCCATCCAAGAGGACCGCGAGCAGATCCCGCTCGGCTGGATCCGCCCGATGCCGGAGAAGTTCGCCTTCCAGCCGGTGTTGGGCTCGGCGCTCTCGAAAAAGCTCTATGCGCTGACCACCAACCTCAACGGCGGACGGCGCGCCATGGTGCCGCTTGGCACTTTCGAGGAGCTGATGCCCCAGGACTACCTGCCGACCCAGCTCCTGCGCGCGCTCCTCGTCATGGACACCGACACCGCGCAGGCGCTCGGCGCGCTCGAACTCGACGAGGAAGACCTCGGGCTAGTGGGTTTCGCCTGTCCGGCAAAATACGAATACGGCCTCGCGCTGCGCGATTGCCTCGCCAAGATCGAACGGGAGGGTTAGGCCCATGAGTGTGCGCGGCTTCTTCGACCGCATCGAGCCCCACTTCCACAAGGGCGGCAAATGGGAGCGGATGTTCCCGGTCTACGAGATGGTGGAGAGTTTCCTCTACACCCCCAAGACCGTGACCACCGTGGCGCCGCACGTGCGCTCGTACATCGATATGAAGCGGGTGATGACCTATGTCGTGCTCGCGACCATGCCGGCGGTGTTTTTCGGCATGTACAACGTCGGGCTCCAGGTCAACTCGGCCATCGCCACCTATGGCGCCTCTGGCTGGCGCACGGACATCTTAGCGTTTCTCGGCGTGGGCTTCGATGCCGGCAATCCGTTTGCCAATATCTTCCACGGCGCGCTCTACTTCCTGCCGATCTACATCGTCACGCTGGTGGCGGGTGGCCTCTGGGAGGTGCTGTTTGCCACCATCCGCCGCCATGAGGTCAACGAGGGCTTTCTCGTCACCTCCATGCTCTATGCGCTGATCCTGCCGCCCAACGTGCCGCTCTGGCAGGTGGCGCTCGGGATTTCCTTTGGTGTGGTGATCGGCAAGGAGGTGTTTGGCGGCACCGGCAAGAACTTCCTCAATCCCGCCCTCACCGGGCGTGCCTTCCTCTACTTCGCCTATCCCGCGCAGATGTCGGGCGACACGATCTGGACGCCGGTCGATGGCTTCTCGGGCGCGACCGCGCTCTCGGTTTCGGCCTC
>JBCDHK010000191.1:0-7025 GCA_038750185.1 Pseudomonadota bacterium | reverse complement strand
GAATTGGAGAGCACCAAGGCCAGATCGCGCTCGGTGATCATGCCGAGATCGCCGTGGCTCGCTTCAGCCGGGTGGACGAACTGCGCCGGCGTGCCGGTCGAGGCGAGCGTGGCCGCGATCTTGCGCGCCACATGGCCCGATTTGCCCATCCCCGAGACGATCACCCGCCCCTCGACCTCGCGGATCAGCGCCAAGGCGGCCGCAAATTCCGCACCCACACTCTCGCCGAGACGCGCAAGCGCTGCCGCTTCGATGGCCAGCACACGGCGTGCGACGGCGAGATCGGTTTCGGCTTGGGTTTGCGCCAGGGGTCTGGGGCTCGATACGGTCAAGGCGGCTCCTTGGGCAGGGTGCGAACCATACTACACCATGGCTCGCCGTGGCGCGCTCTGTCGTATCTTTAGTGGTCGAACACGTCCGGCTCGACCCAGCCGTAAAGATCCAGCAACGCACGGTCGGGCAAAAAGCGAAAACACGCCTCGGCCAGCGCGGTGCGGCCTTCGCGGGCGAGGCGGCGGTCGAACTCCTCACGCAGCCGGTGCAGATGGAGCACGTCCGAGGCGGCATACTCGCACTGCGCCTGGCTCAGCGTCTCGGCGCCCCAGTCCGAGGACTGCTGCTGCTTGGAGATATCGACGCCGAGCAACTCGGAGCAGAGCGCCTTCAGGCCGTGGCGGTCGGTATAGGTGCGGGTCAGCTTGGAGGCGACTTTGGTGCAGTAGACCGGGCGCGCCACGGCACCGAGGGCCTGGGCCAGCAACGCGATGTCGAAGCGGCCATAGTGGAACAGTTTCAACACGGCGGGATCGGCAATCAGGCGCACCAGATTGGGCGCCTCGCGCTGGTCCTTGGCGATCTGGACCAGATGCACCGTGCCATCGCCTGAGGACAGTTGCACCAGACAGAGGCGATCGCGATGGGGGCGCAACCCCATGGCTTCGGTATCGATGGCGACGACGGGGCCGAGGTCGAGCCCATCGGGCAGATCACCCCGATGGAGAGTGATGGATGGGCTCACACGATCCTCCGGCAGGATGAGGCTGCAAACGGTGGTGCCCAGGAGAAGACTCGAACTTCCACTTCCATACGGAAACTAGCACCTGAAGCTAGCGCGTCTACCAATTCCGCCACCTGGGCCTGTAGCCGTTCACCGTGTTTGCGTCTGGGCGGCATACGGGGCGGGGGCGGGCTTGTCAACGCCGCCAGCCCGATTTCGCGGTGCGGTTGCGATCCGGGCGTCACGCCATAGCTCAAGCGGTGAAAACGCATGCCCAGGAGGACACCGCCCATGTCGAGCCCCCTTTCCGAGGCCCCGCTTTGCACCGTTGTCGGCGGCTCGGGTTTTGTTGGTCGCTACATCGCCCAGACCATGGCCAAACGTGGCTGGCGGGTGCGTGTGGCTTGCCGCCGCCCCAACGAAGCGCTGTTCGTGCGTGGCTACGGTGCGGTCGGCCAGGTTGAGCCGGTGCAGTGCAACATCCGCGACGACGACTCGACGCGGCGCGTGCTGGTTGGCGCCGACGCCGCGATCAATTGCGTTGGCATCCTGTTTGAGGCTGGCAAGAACACGTTTGATACGGTCCAGGCCGAAGGGGCAGGGCGTATCGCCCGCCTAGCGCGCGAAGAAGGCGTGGCGCGCATGGTCCAGCTCTCGGCCATCGGTGCCGACGCCGAGAGCCCCGCCGCCTATGGGCGCACCAAATGGGCCGGTGAGCGGGCGGTGCTCGATGCGTATGAGGACGCGGTGGTGCTGCGCCCTTCGATCGTGTTCGGGCCTGAGGATCAGTTCTTCAACCGCTTTGCCAAGATGGCGCGGCTCTCACCGGCGCTGCCCGTGGTGGGGGCTTCGACGCGCTTTCAGCCGGTCTGGGTGCAGGATGTGGCCGAGGCCGCGGCCAAGGCGCTGGCCGGCGAGGCCCAGCCCGGGATCTACGAGCTTGGCGGGCCGCAGGTCTATACGTTTCGCGAACTGATGCAGCTGATGCTAGCCACGATCCGGCGCAAGCGCGTGCTGCTCGACATCCCGTTTCCCATCGCCCGGATCCAGGCGCGGGTGCTGCAACTCCTACCCAATCCGCTGCTCACCCTCGATCAGGTTCGCCTGCTCGCACGCGACAATGTGGTTGGCGCGGAGGCCAAGAGCTTTGCCGATCTGGGGCTCCAACCCAAGGCCGCCGAGGCGGTGATCGAGAGCTATCTCTACACCTACCGCCCCCATGGCCAGTACACGAAGCTGACCGAGGACCGTCAGGCGCAGGAGGGCCGGGCCGAGCGCTGAGCGCCCTCAGCCATAAGCGATCCAGAGCAGCACGCCCCCCAGCACCAGGCGATAGAGCGCGAAGGGGGCCATGCTCCAATCGGCGCGGAACATGCCCATCATCACGCGCAAGGACACCAGCGCCGCCAGGCACGACAGCCCCGCCGCCCAAAGGAAGTCGCGCCCCAGCGCCAGATCGCCGTCGGCGAGCAGTCCCGCCGTCTCGACCGTGCCCGCAGCCAGAATGGTCGGCACCGCCATGAGCAACGCCAGCCGCGCGCCCTCCTCGCGTGAGTAGCCAAGGGCGCGCGCCATGGTCATGCAGGCGCCCGAGCGCGAGGTGCCCGGCACCAAGGCCACCGCCTGGGCAAGCCCCATCAAGACCGCATCGCGCAGGCCCCAATCGGCGCCCGAGCGCGCGGCCGTGCCAAAGCGATCGGTCAGCCACAGCAGCACACCCCCGACCAGCGTCGCCCAGCCGATCACCTCGATGGTGCGCAAACCGTCCATGGCATCGCTGAGCTTGAGGGCGAGCCCAAGCACCACCGCCGGCACCGTAGCCAGCGCCAAAAGCCAGACCAGCCGCGCGTCCGGCGTGGCGGTGCGCCCGGTCACGATCTGCCCCGAGCCGACGAACAGCCGCCCTATATCGCGCCAGAAGTAGAGCGAGACCGCCACCAGCGTGCCCAGATGCACCGCCACATCGAGCGTCACGCCCTGGTCTGGGCGCCCGGTGAGCAGCGGCCAAAGGGCCAGATGGCCCGAGGACGAGATCGGCAGGAATTCGGTGATGCCTTGGATCAAGGCAAGGATGAAGAGATCGAACAGGGCCATGGGCGCGCGGTCCTTTACAAGGGGGCCTTTACGAGGGGGAGCCGCTTTGCGGCGGGCACTTGCCGCCCCGCGTGCATCCCGTTTCAGGGAAAGACGGCCGGAGCAGGATGGGGAAAAGCGGTCGGCGCGAGGCGGCCGCTCGACGGGGTCTCACTCCTTGGGGCGCTTGCGGCAATACAGCTCTAAGCGGTGCGAGATCACCTCATAGCCGAGGCGGCGGGCGATCTCTTTTTGCAGGCGCTCGATCTCGGGGCTGGAGAACTCGATCACCTCGCGCGAATCGAGGTCGATGATGTGGTCGTGGTGGGGCGTGTCGGCGGTCTCAAAGCGCGCTGGTGCGCCCTCGAAGGCATGGCGCTGGACGACGCCGTGGTCCTCCAGCACCGAGAGTGTGCGATAGACCGTGGCCAGCGACACCGAGGGGTCGATCTCCTGGGCGCGGCGGTGAAGCTCGCCGGCATCGGGGTGATCGCCGGCCTCGCTCAAGACCTGGAGCAGCGCGATGCGCTGGCGGGTGACGCGCACGCCCTCAGAGCGCAACGCGTCTTCCATCGCCTTGGCCGAGTCGTCGCTCGCCTCGGTTTCGCGCGCCTCCTCGGCGGAGGGCTCTCTGGCTGCCATCGCGCCGGCCTCCCTATCTCGCGCCAACTGCCTGGGCTGCCAAATGCCTGGGCTGTTCGTCCTGCTTTGCCCTTTTCCCGCCAGCGCGCGCGCTTGGCAATCCCCACCGGAGAGAATGCGCGCCCTGTCAACCGAAACGGTGGCTTGCTCCGCGGAGCCACTTGTATAAAAGCTATTACCTAGAGTTGTAATGGCCCTGCGCGCGGAGCGTCCGAGCGCAGACCTCGGAGACCTCACATGTCCCTCGCGGGTTTGCACATCCTGTTGGCAGAGGACAATCCGACCAACCAGATGGTGGCGGTCCAGATGCTTGAGAGCCTGGGGGCGAAGGTGACATTGGCGGTGGATGGTGCCGAAGCCTTGGAGATGGCGGCAGGTGAGGCGTTCGACGTGGGGTTGATCGATATCGAGATGCCGCGGGTCTCGGGCACCGATGTTATTCGGCGTCTGCGCCAGGGCACGGGGCCGTGCCAGGCGATGCCGCTCATCGCGCTCACCGCCTATGTGATGCGCGAGCACCGTGAGGCCATCGATGCCGCCGGAGCCGATGGCGTGATCGCCAAGCCGATCCTCTCCATCGAGCAACTCGGCGAGGACATCCTGGCCCTGATGGCGCCGCGCCGCGCACAAAACCGCCCACCGAGTACGCCCGCACCCGCCCCCACGCTCGATGCCCCCACCCTTGATTACGGGGGCAGTATCGATCTGGCGATCTACACGGCGCTGGAGGGCTCCATCGGCCAGCCCGCCATGCAGGAGTTGCTCGACAAGGTCGAGATCGATCTGCGCGCAGCGGGCACGCGCATTGCCGAAGGCGGGCGTATGGGCGATATCAAGGCGGTGCGCGAGGCGAGCCATATATTGATTTCGGTCGCAGGCGCTGTCGGGGCGACCGTGTTGCAAGAGCAAGCCCAACACCTCAACACGGCCGCCCACGCCGGCAAGACCGAGACCATGGCCGCCGATTGCGAGGGCGCGCTGGCGGAGATCGCAGCGGTGCTGGGCTTTCTCAAGAGCCGCAAGCAGGGGTAGGTGATGGTGACGAACGCGGCGGCTCCGGTTCTCCTGGTCGAGGACACCCATTCGCTCTCGACGCTCTATGAGGCGTTTTTGCGCAAGGCGGGCTATCAGGTCGAATGCGCCTATGACGCCAAGGGCGCCCTCGAAGCGTTCGAGCGCTCGCGCAACCGGCTGATCCTGCTCGACCTGGTGTTGCCCGACCGCGATGGCCTCACCGTATTGCGCCATGTCCACGCCACCGATCCAGACGCCAAGGTGCTGGTGATTACCGCCAACGGCTCGATCAACCGCGCGGTCGAGGCGATGCGCGAGGGCGCCTTCGATTTCCTGGTCAAACCCTTCGACGAGCGCAAGCTGATCGGCGCGGTGGAAAACGCTGCGGCCCTGCTCAAGGATGAAGCCGCCACCGGGGCGAAGCGTGAGGCGCCGGCGGAGGCGCTCTCACGCGGTTTGCACGGCTTTATCGGCTCGTCGCCAGCGATGCGGCGCATCTATGGCATGGTGGCCAATATCGCGCGCTCGACGGCGACCGTCTTCATCACCGGCGAATCGGGCACGGGCAAGGAAGTCTGCGCCCAGGCGATCCACGATCTGTCCTCGCGCGGGGCCAAGGGCGGCGACAAGGCCGGGCCGTTCGTGCCGGTCAACTGCGGCGCGATTCCGCGCGATTTGCTCGAATCGGAGCTGTTTGGCCATCTGAAAGGCTCGTTCACCGGCGCCATCGCCGACAAGCGTGGTGCGGCGGCGGTGGCTGATGGCGGCACGCTGTTTCTCGATGAGATCTGCGAGATGGATCTGGCGCTCCAGACCAAGCTGCTGCGCTTTCTCCAGACCTCGATGATCCAGCCCGTCGGTGCCACCCAGGCCCAAAAGGTCGACGTGCGCATCGTCTGCGCCACCAACCGCGACCCCGAGGCCGAAGTGCGCGCCGGGCGGTTTCGCGAAGACCTCTACTATCGCCTGCATGTCGTGCCGATCCATCTGCCGCCCCTGCGTGCGCGCGAGCGTGATGTGATCGAGATCGCCGAGACGTTTCTGGTCCAGTTCGCCTCCGACGAGGGGCGCAGTTTCCACCGCTTGTCCGAGAGCGCGCGCCAGCGCTTTTTGAACTACGCTTGGCCTGGCAATGTGCGCGAGTTGCAGAACGTCTTACGCAATGCCGTGGTGTTGCACGATGGTGAGGAGTTGACGGTCGAGATGCTGCCAGCGGCGCTGAGCACCGATCCCTCTACCACGCCCGAGGCCCGTATCCTGGGCACGCTCGGCTACATGCCGTCTGCGATGCCAACTGCTGTCCAGCCCGCCGCGGTCCAAACCACGGTGGCGCCAGCCCCTGATGAGAGCGAGGCGGCGCTGCAATCGCTGGTCGGGCTGTCGCTGGCCGATCTGGAGCGCCGCTTCATCGAGGCCACCATCGACGAGTGCGACGGCTCGATCCCCAAGGCGGCGCGCCTGCTCGATGTCAGCCCCTCGACGCTTTATCGCAAGCGCGGCGCCTGGGCGCGCAAGGCCGGATAGGCGCCGCTACAGCGCGCGCACCGTCTCGCCGGTCTGTGGGGTCTGTGGCTGGCGCACCCGCACGATCTCACAGCCGAGCGTGGCGCCATTCGGCAGACGGTCGAGCTTTTCCAAACGGATGCCCACCCGTCGCGCGCGCGGATCAGCCAGGAGCGTCTCGGCCAAGCGCTCGGCAAAGGTCTCCAGCAGCGCGAGGCGCTCACCCGCGACCAGCGCCTCGATGGCGTCCACCAGGGTGTCATAGTTGATCACCCGCCTCAGATGGTCGTCGTGAGGGGACTGGACCGGATCGACTTCGAGCCAGACGTTAAAGCGCAGGCGCTGGCTGACGCCGACTTCTTCCTGATAGGCGCCGATCTCGAAGGCGCGGGTGTAGTCGCTCAGAAACAGCCGGTCCGGCTCGGCGGGCGCGGGCGCGCTGTGGCGGGCAGGGGCCTCGCTGGCGAGGGCGTCGGTGGGCCTTGCGGTGGGCATTGCCTCGTCACCAGAGCGCAGGCTCTGGGCAGGGCCGGTCGGGCTGTTGCGCATGGTGGGCTTGGATCCTTCGGCTCAAGCAGCCCGCCGACCTGGCGCCGCGGGCTCGTGGCAAGCCGATACTAGAAGGTTTGCAAGCGCGGCGAAAGCGCCCAACCGCCTACAAGGCGACCAGACGCGACAACTCCTCCGCCGCTTTGCGCAACCGCGGGATATGGGCGCGCGCCGCCTCCAGCGTCAGGCGCACCGTGGGCGCGTGGAAGGACACGGTCGAGACCAGGCGCCGGCGCTCGTCGAGGAT
>JBCDHK010000190.1:0-7035 GCA_038750185.1 Pseudomonadota bacterium | reverse complement strand
TGGAAATCGACGTTCTCGTTAGCGGTGACGCCGCCAAAGCGCATGGTGAGGGCGCGGGTCTCGACCACCGTCTCGCGGCGGCGGGCAGCGCGCTGGCGGCGGGGCCGGGCGTGGGTTTCGATCTCGGCCATGGTCTTACTCCGCTGGCTCTGGGGCGGGGCGAGGGCTGCGCCGGCGCCGTCCGCCGCGGCGGGCCGCCCGCAGATCGCGCCCACGGCCCACGCGGGTGGTGGCCAGCGTCATGGCGGCGGGCACCACACCACGGGGCAGGAGCAGCACAAAGAGGATCAGCACACCGCCGAGCACCATGTTGAGATCGAGCGTGCCCTGCTGGCCGAGCCAGCCGGTGAGATAGAACAGCCCAAAGGCGGCCAGGATCGGCCCGATCAGCGTGCCGCGCCCGCCGACGATCACCCAGATGATCGCTTGCGCCGCATAGCCGAGGTTGAAGAGATCGGGCGTCACCCGCCCGACGCCATTGGCGATCAGCACCCCGGCAAGCCCCGCCAGCCCGCCACCGATGGCAAAGAGGCCGAGCTTGTAGGCGCGCGCATCGTAGCCGAGCAACTCCGCCCGGGTCTCGTTCTCGCGGATCGCGGCGCAGACTTGGCCGAAGTGCGTGCGCGTCAGCCAAACACAGCCGAAATAACTGAGGATCAGCGCCCCCATGGCGGCGTAGAACACCTGATTTGGAAACAGCATGGAAGAACTGTCCCAAGGCAGCGAGAGCGGGGGCGCTGCGGTGCCGTTGAAGCCGCCCAGCAGCGCATCGCCGATCTTATATTCAGGGCCCGAGGTGCGGCGCATCAGGTTAAAGAACACCAGCGTGACGACCAGCGTGATGGCACCGAGGTAGACGTCCGAGACCCGGCCATAGAAGATGAAATAGCCAAGGGCCGCGGCAAAGGCCGCTCCCATGGCAATGGCTGCGATCACCGCGCCGGTGGTCTCACCAAAGTTTTGCGCCCAGACGGCGTAAGTGTAGGCGCCAAGCCCGAAAAAGGCGGTCTGGCCAAAGCAGAGGATCCCGCCAAAGCCCCAGATCAGGCCGAGACTGAGCGCCAGCAGCGCCAGCGCGATGGCGGTGGTCAAGTTGATGATCGTAAAGAGTTGGAGCACCTGCGGCGCTCCCGCCGTGAAGGCAATCGCCAACACAGCCAGGAGCCCAAGGCGGGTTTTCTCAGCGCCGCTCATAGCGACTTCTTGAAGAAGCGCCCGGTGATGCCTTGGGGCATCAAGCGGATCAGGATGACGGCGGCAAGCAACAGCGCCACTTCGCCGAGCGTGGGCCCGGTCGTCCAGGAGATGATGCCGTTGACCGAGCCCAACAGGGTGGCCGCCGAGACCGTCCCGGCCAGGATCGCAGCCCCTCCCGAAATGACGGTGATGAAGGCTTTGGCGATGTAGATCGCGCCAATGGTCGGGACCACGCCGGTGATGGGCGCGAGCAGCCCGCCCGCCAGCCCCGCCACCGCCGAGCCAAAGCCAAAGGTCAGCATGTAGATGCGCGGGGTCGAGACGCCGAGGGAGGCGGCCATATCGGCGTTTTGCATGGTGCCGCGCGCGAGCAGGCCGAGTTTGGTCAGACGCAGCACCGCATAAACTCCGCCGATCACGGCCAGCGTGATGATGATGAGAAACATCTCATAGCCCGAAGAGCCATACTCACCGATCTGCACTGCGCCGATGGGCGGCGAGATCGTGGTGGTGGTCTGGGGGCCGAAGATGGTGGTGACCAGCCCGATGAGAAACAGCGACAGCCCCCAGGTGGCCAACAGCGTGTCGATCATGCGCCCATAGAGAAAGCGGATCAGCACCCGCTCGACGATCACCCCGATCAGCCCGACCACCAGCGGCGCGCAGACCAGCATGGCGATCCAGATGTTGACGCCGTTGTTGGTGGCCACGATCACCGTGTAGCCGCCCAGCATCAAAAACTCGCCATGCGCGAGATTGATCACCCGCATCATGCCAAAGATGATCGCAAGCCCAAGCCCGATCAGGGCCAGGTTCGAGATGCCATAGATGATCTGCAGCACGAGCGAGAGGAAGAGGTCCACGCCGGTCTCCTAAGGCTTGGGGTCTCCTAAAGCTGGGGCGCGGTGGAGGTACCCACCGCCGCCCGCCACGATACGGGGATCAGTCGATCCCGGCGGCTGCCAGCCCGTTCTCGAAGTAGAAGGTGGACTGGTTGGGATTGGCATCCAGATCGCAGACCAGGAGCGTGTCAGAAGGCGGTTGCGCCTCGAAGGTCTCCAACACGTTGAGCGTCTGGTCTTGCAGCTCGGCGATGGCGACGTTTTGCACCAAGTGGTTGGTCTTGGGCTCGATGGTCACCATGCCCGACGGCCCGTCGAAGGCCACGGGCGAGCGCAGTGCTTCGATGACCGCCGCTCGGTCGGTGGTGCCGGCCTTCTTGACCCCCTCGGCCCAGAGATAGACGCCTTCGTAGGAGCGTGCCGTGGTCTCGGAGATGTAGGCGATGTCCTGGCTGGAGAAGGCGCGCAGATCCTCGACGAACTTCTTGTTGGCGGGGGTGTCGATCTCCTCGAAGTAGGCGAACGACACGATCATGCCGTTGCCCTCTTCGGCCGAGACCAGCTTGTGTTCGCCGCCGAGGGTGAAGGTGGTCGAGGCCAGCGGGATCTCCTTGTTGACCCCAGCAGCGCCATATTGGCGGTAGAACGAGATGTGCGCCGCGCCCACCAGGGCCGACATGACGAAATCGGGCTTGGCGGTCTGGATCTTCTTGATCGTGGGGCCGAAGTTGGTGACATCGAGCGGAAAGAATTCGACCGCGACATTCTCGCCGCCGTTGTCGCGCACGTATTTTTGCACCCAATCGGCGGTGATGTGGCCGTAGTTGTAGTCGGCAGCGATGATGTAGACTTTCTTGCCCCACTTCTCCATCGCGTAGGGCACGAGTTTTTCCACGGTCTGGGCCGGGGTCGAGCCGGTACAGAAGTTATTATAATCACAAACTCCGCCCTCATAGAGCGTGTTGTAGAAATAGAGCGTCTGGAAGCGGTTGAGCACCGGGCGGATCGCCTCGCGCGAGGCCGAGGTGATCCCGGCATGCACCACATCGACCCTGTCGCCCGCCGCGGCTTGAGTGGCGAACTGGGTGTAGAACTGGATCGTGGTCTGCGGATCATAGGTGATCAGTTCGATCTGGCGATCGAGCAACCCGCCCGCGGCGTTGATCTCGGAGACGGCCATCTTGGTCGCCTCTAGCATGGGGCGCCCGAGCAGCTCCAGCCCGCCCGATTGATCGAGAATGGCGGCCATCTTGATCGGCTCTGCCGCGCGCACGATGGCAGGCGCGGCGAGCGCTGTGGCGGTGGCGCCGGTGGCCTCCAGGAAGCGGCGGCGGCTGAAGCGAGGTAGGGTCATGGGTCTCTCCTGTGTCACGGGCATGGCCCGTTGAGCGGGGCCGACGCGGAGGCGCGGGTGGCGGCTGGCCCGCCTTTTGTGCGCCGGATAGGGCGGATCAATCGGTGCTGGCCTTTTGGGAGGGGGTGTCGGGCGTGTCGGCGCCGTTCGGTGTGGCCCCGGTGCCAAGGCGCCCCGAGACGCCGCCAAGCCCGCCGCCCACATTCATGCCGATCTCCTCGCCGAGCTTTTGCACGGCGGGCAGTTGCAAGGCCATGCCGAGGATGCCGTCGATCACCTGGTTGACCATGGGGCCATCGGCGGGCCCACCGACGCCCGTGCCGCCGCCATTCATCCCACCAAAGCCGGTGACGTGGTTGATGCGGATCGAGTCGATCTTCTCGGCGGGCTTGACCATCTCGCGCACCACATCGGGCAACGCGTCGATCTTGGCCAGATCGATCTTCATCTGCACGATGGTGTCGGCCTGGGCGTTTTGCGCGGCAAAGAGCGCGGCCTCGCCCTCGGCCTGGGCCAAAAGGCGGGCTTTGGCGGCAGCGGCCTTCATCTCCTCGGCACGCGCTTCGGCCTCGGCCATGGCGCGCACGGTGCCGGCCTCGGAGGCGACGCGGGTGTCATCGACCTCCGCCGCCTTTTGCGCCTCGATGACGGCAAGGGCCTTCACCCGCTCGGCCATGGCGGTCTCCTTGGCCGTGACCACCCGCTCGCGCCCGACCACCTCTGAAGCGATGGCATCGGCGGCAGCGGCTTGGGCGCTGGCGGCCTCGGCCTTCTTGGCGGCGATCTCGATCTCGCTGTCGGCCTTGGCGCTGCGCTTGGCCTGCTCGGCCTGATAATCGATCTCGGCGACCTCGCGCTCGGACTGGATCTGTTTGGCGCGCACTTCCATGTCGCGCTGGATGCGGGCGTGCTCGCGGCGCTCTTCGGCTTCGGCCTGGGCTTCGGCGATCTCGGCCATGGTCTTGGCGCGCGAGGCCTCGATGGCCTTGCCTTGGGCGAGTTGGGCCTCCTCCTCCTCCTGCTCGATCACCAGGCGGCGCTTGGCGGCATCGAGGTGGCTTTGGCGGACAGCAGTCTCTGCGGCGTTCTCGATCTCGGCGCGCTCTTTCTTGTTGGTGGCGATCACCTCGGCCAGACGCCGCATACCGACCGCATTGAAGGCGTTGTTCTGATCGAGCGCACCGAAGGGGGTCTGATCGAGGCGGGTCAGCGAGACGGCTTCGATCAGGAGACCGTTGGCTTTCAGGCGCGGCTCCAGCACGCTGGCAACCTCGGCCACATACTGGCCGCGGTTATCTTGGAGCGTGTCCATGGTGTAGGTCGCCGCGACCGAGAGCAGGGCATCGGTCAGCTTGCCTTCGAGCAGATCGGCCAGATCGCTGGCCCGAAACGCCTTGGAGCCAAGCGCCTGGGCCGCGGTGGCCACCCCTTCGGCAGTCGGCTCGACACGGACGTAGAACTCGGCGGTGGCATCGATGCGCAAGCGGTCCTGGGTGATGATCGAGGTCTCGCCCGCGCGCTCGACTTCGAGGCGCATGGTGCGCATGTTGACCTCGGCGGTGCGATTGAGAAAAGGCAGGCTGAACACGCCGCCATCGAGCACCACCCGCTGCCCCCCGCGCCCGGTGCGCACAAGCGCGACTTCGCGGCTGGCCTTCATGTAAAAGCGGTTGAGCAACAGGATCGCAACGACGGCAAGGACGAGGACGCCGAGTATCAGCCAGATCATGGGGGTTCCCTCCAAGCGTCCCATCCAGCGTGCGTGGACGGGGATGAGGATGCAGGTATCATGCCACGGTAAAGAGTGTAGCGTACCACAGCCTGGCCGCAACCAGTGCACACGGGGGTGGCTATAGTAAGTTTATCTGAGCAATTATTGGGCACGCGAAAGGCACGCTGCCGGTTATCACATCATCCAAACTGCTCACAATGCGCCTTCACGCAGCCTGTTGCAGGGGTCCCGCGGTGCCAATCCTCTCCACCCACCCCCCGTTCCAGAGTATACCACAGGGCTTGGATGCCCTCTGACACGCAAGGGAGAGAGCGCAATGTCACGCAACAAGAGCGCACGCCAGCGCGAGATCGTGCAGGCGCTGGAGTTGCGCCCTTCCTTGCGCGTGGCCGAGTTGGCGGGGCAGCTCTCGGTCTCCAGCGAGACCATCCGGCGCGATCTGGATGAGTTGACCGAGGCAGGCCTCATCGAGCGCACCTATGGCGGCGCGGTGCGGCGCCTCGCAGGCGAGCCGGCGGTGGGCGAGCGCCACACTCAGCTGGTGCGCGAGCGCGAGGCGATTGCGCGCGCGGCCTGTCCGCTCCTCAAGGGCGCGCGCCATCTGATGCTGGGCTCGGGGGCGACGACGCTGCATGTGGCGCGGCGCATCGCGGTCGAGTTGCGCGATGTCACGGTGATCACCCATTGCTTTGGCGTGGCCACGGTACTTTCGCTCAACCCGACCATCGAGGTGCTGATGACGCCCGGGCGCTACCACGCCGGCGAGGGCGCGCTGCACGGGGCCGAAACCTTGCAGTTTCTCCAAACCTTGCGCGCCGATTGGGCGGTGCTGGGGGCGAGCGGCCTGAGCGAGGAAGGCCCCTCGGATGCGCTGATCGAGGCCGGCAGCGTCTACCGCGCCATGGCCGAGCGCGCCAGCCGTGCCATGGTCGTGGCCGATGCCTCGAAATTCGACCGGGTGTTTCCCTCGGCCTGGGCGCCATGGCCGGCGATCGAAGTGGTGGTCAGCGATCAGAGCCCAACGGGCGCCCTGGCCCGCGCGCTCTCGGAGGCGGCAGTGGCGGTGCGTCTGGCCTAAGCAGTATGGGCGAGGGCCTCGCCCAGCGCCTCGACGAAGAAATCGGCCTCGGTGGTGGTCAGACAGAGCGGCGGGCGGACTTTGAGCGTGTGGCCAAAGCGCCCTGCCGCCCCGATCAGCACTTGGCGCTCGCGCAGCGCATTGATCACGGCCTTGGTCAGGCCCGGA
Source organism: Pseudomonadota bacterium (assembly GCA_038750185.1). GTDB lineage: Bacteria > Pseudomonadota > Alphaproteobacteria > Rhodobacterales > Rhodobacteraceae > Thermohalobaculum. The sequence continues at coordinate 664 of JBCDHK010000190.1, read as the reverse complement.
TCGGGCGTGGCCTTGGGCCCCACCAAGTCGATGCCGAGAAACAGCCCCGCCCCGCGCACAGCCCCAATGCGCGGCTCGGCCTCGCGCAACGCCTCCAAGCGCGCCTTGAGGTAAGGCCCGACGTGGGCTGCATTGGCGATCATGCCTTCGCCTTCCAAGGCGTCGAGCACGGCAAGACCGGCAGCGCCAGCGACGGGCGTGCCACCGAACGTGTTGAAATAGCCAACATCCTCGCAAAACCGCGCCAGGATCTCGGGGCGCGTCGCCATGCCGGACATGGGATAGCCATTGCCCATGGGCTTGCCCATGGTGACGATGTCGGGGTGGAGGCCGTGGCGCTCGAACCCCCACATCATGCCGGTGCGTCCGAACCCGGGTTGGACTTCGTCGGCGATGAGCAGACCCCCGGCATCGCGCGCCACCTGCACGGCCCCGGTGAGAAAGCCCGGCGGATCGGCAAAGACGCCATCCGAGGAGAAGATGCTGTCGACGATCAGCCCGGCGAAGGCGTGTCCGCGGCGCTTGAGGGTAGCGATGGCGCGTTTGACGGCGCTGGCAAAGCCGTCGGCGATGTCCTCACCATAAGCCGCCACGCCAGGGGCCGGCACGGCGCGCACATGCGCTGGCAACTTGCCGCGTTTGAGGGAGGCGGGCGAGACCTCGA
>JBCDHK010000189.1:0-7045 GCA_038750185.1 Pseudomonadota bacterium | reverse complement strand
TCCTGCTGGAGGTCCTTCAGTAGATTGAGGATCTGGGCTTGGATCGAGACATCGAGGGCCGAGGTCGGTTCGTCGCAGATGAGGAAACGCGGGCGGGTGGCAAGGGCCCGGGCGATGGAGATGCGCTGGCGTTGGCCGCCGGAGAACTCGTGCGGGTAGCGTAGTGCTGCGCCGGCGCCGAGGCCCACGTGTTCGAGAAGGTCCGCGACGATGCCAGAGACCGCGCGCGGCTCGGCCAGGGCATGAAAGCGGATCGGCTCGGCGACGATCTCGCCCACCTTGAGGCGCGGGTTGAGCGAGGAGTAGGGATCTTGGAAGATCATCTGCATCTGGCGGCGGTGGCGGTTCATCTCGGCGCGGGTTTTGATCCGGGTCAGATCGACGCCGTCGAAGCGGATCGCGCCCGCATTGGAGGGATAGATGCCGGTGATGAGGCGCGCGATGGTCGATTTGCCTGAGCCCGATTCGCCCACGATGCCGAAACTCTCGCCCTCGGCGATGGCGAAGGAGACGTCATCGACCGCGGTGAGGCGCCGCCTACGCAGCACTGTGCCCGAGCGGAAGATTTTCGTCAGGCCCTCGATCTCGATCAGCGGGCCCTCATTGGCGCCGAAGCGCCGGCCTTGGCCGAGCCAGTGGGTGGTGATGTCGAAGGGCGCGCGCGAGACCTCGGCCTTCTCGATGTACTCGACCACCGGGAAGCGCTCCAGGCGCCTGTCGGGGCGGGGCACGGCGGCGATCAGAGCTTGGGTGTAGGGGTGGTCGGGGTTTTGTAGGATTTTCGCGGTCGGGCCGATCTCGACCACATCGCCGCGGTACATCACCGCGACGCGGTCGGCGGTCTCGGCGATCACGCCCATGTCGTGGGTGATGAGGATCATGCCGACGCCGCGCTCGCGCACAAGGCGCTTTAGCAGGTCGAGGATCTGGGCCTGGATCGAGACGTCGAGCGCGGTGGTGGGCTCGTCGGCGATGATGACCTCAGGTTCGGCGCAGAGCGCGAGCGCGATCACCACGCGCTGGCGCATGCCGCCCGAAAACTGGTGGGGATAGTCGTCAACGCGCACCGCGGGGTCGGGGATGCCGACCTGGTCGAGCAGATCGATGGCCCGTCTGCGCGCCTCACGCTCGCCGAGGTCCAGGTGGGTGCGCATGGTGGCGATGAGCTGGGCGGCGATGGTCTCCAGCGGGTTGAGCGAGGTTTGGGGGTCCTGGAAGATCATCGCGATGCGCTTGCCGCGGATCTTGCGCATGGCCTCGGGGGGCAGCCCGGAGACCGTCTCGCCTTTGAGGCCGACCCGGCCTCCGGTGAGGCGACCGGGGGGCTCCAGGAGCCCCATGACGGCGTTGCCGATGGTGGATTTACCGGCGCCGGATTCGCCGACCACGCCGAGAATCTCGCCGGAGGCCAGGGCCAAGTCGATGCCTTTAACCGCCGTGACATCGCCGCGACGAGACGCAAACGTGATTTCCAGGCCGGTGATGTCGAGAAGGGCGCTCATTTCAATTTCGGGTTCAATGCATCGCGAAGCCAATCCCCCAGCAGATTGACCGCAAGTACCAGGATGACGAGGGCGAGGCCTGGGAAGATCGTGATCCACCATTCGCCGGCGAAGAGGAAGTCATTGCCGATGCGGATCAAGGTGCCGAGCGAAGGCGAGGTGGGCGGCACACCAACGCCGAGAAACGACAGCGTGGCCTCGGTGATGATGGCGAGTGCCAGTTGGATCGTGGCGATGACCAGCACCGGCCCCATGACATTGGGCAGGACATGGCGCCAGAGGATCAGCCAGTCGGGCAGGCCGATGACCTGGCCGGCCTGGACATACTCCTTGGAGCGCTCGACCATGACCGAGGAGCGCACTGTGCGCGCATACTGGACCCAGAAGCTGAGGCCGATGGCCAAGATCAGCACGTAGATCGCCACATCGTCATGGCTGCCGCGGGGGAGGACGCCGCGGGCGATGCCGTCGATCAGGAGCGCGATCAGGATGGCGGGGAAGGAGAGTTGGACGTCGGCGATGCGCATCAAGACGCCGTCGACCCAGCCTCCGGTGTAGCCCGCGATGAGGCCGATCAGGATGCCGAGGACGCCTGCCAGGAGCACCGAGAAAAAGCCCACCGCCAGCGAGATGCGCGCGCCGTAGAGGATAGTCGAGAACACGTCGCGGCCCTGGTCGTCGGTGCCGAGGAGAAAGCGCGGGTCGCCGCCGTCCTCCCAGGAGGGGGGCAGCAGGCTGTCGAGCAGGCTGACGGTGGCCAGATCGAAGGGCGAGTGGGGTGCGACCCAGGGGGCGGCCAGCGCAGCGCCCACCATGACCAGCGTCACCAGCGCCGCCAGCATGGCCACAGGCGAGCGGATGAAGCTGTAGAAGAGATCGCTGTCGTGGGCGCGCCCGAGACGGGTGCGCGGGCGCGGTGCTGTGAGGGGCGCGCTCACGACTGCGCCCGAAGGCGCGGATCGACCACCACATAGGCGATGTCGACGATCAGATTGATGATGACGAAGACCAGCGCGATCAGCATGAGATAGGCGGCCATCACGGGGATATCGACTTCGGTGACGGCTTGGATGAAGAGGAGCCCCATACCCGGCCACTGAAATACGCTCTCGGTGATGATGGCGAAGGCGATGATCGAGCCGACTTGCAGCCCGATGATGGTGATCACCGGCACCAGCGTGTTCTTGAGTGCAATAGAGAAATGCACCAAGCGGTCGGGCAGGCCGCGCGCGCGGGCGAATTTGACGTAGTCGGTGCGCAAGACCTCCAGCATCTCGGCGCGGACAAGGCGCACGATCAGTGTCATTTGGAAGATCGCCAGCGTGATGGCGGGCATGATGAGCGCTTTCAGGCCCTCGAAGGTGGCAAAGCCCGTGGTCCAGCCGCCAAGATCGACGACCTCGCCGCGCCCGAAGGTGGGCAGCCAGCGCAACTGCACGCCGAAAATAAGGATCAGCAGGATGCCGATGAGAAACGTCGGCAGCGACACACCGATCAGCGAGAGCGTCATGAAGGCGCGGCTCAAAAGCCCGGTGCGGTTGAGCGCAGTGTAGACGCCCATGGGGATGCCCACAGCCAGTGCCATCACGGCGGAGACGATGGACAGCTCCAGCGTGGCCGGCAGGCGCTCGGCAATGAGATCGATGACCGGCTGGCGGTGTTTGTAGGAAAACCCGAAGTCGCCCTTGGCCACATTGCCGACGAAGCGGGCGAACTGGACATAGAACGGATCGTTCAGCCCCAGTTCCTCGGTCAGGATCTCGCGTTCTTCGAGCGAGGTGTCCTGGCCTACCAGATTGTTGACCGGATCGCCGACGAAACGAAACAGCCCGAAGGCGATCAAGGCCACGGTGAGCATCACCAGGACCGATTGCGCCAAGCGCTTGAGGATAAACAGGATCACGCGCGATGCCCCCAGGATCGCCCGCCCCCCGCACGCAGCAGGGGGCAAGCCTTGGTCAACGCCTCAGGGCATCACGACATTGCGGAAGTCGAGCACGTTGTCGGGGCGCTGGACCACCTCGATCCCGTCGCGCATCCCCCAGGACAGCGGCTGCTGGTGGAGCGGCAGATAGCCGGTTTCTTCGCGCACGATCTCGAAGGCTTCGTTGATCATCTCCTGGCGCTTGGCCGGATCGGTCTCGACCTGGACCATCTCGGTCAGCGCGTCGATGCGCGCGTTGGAGTAGCGGCCATAGTTAAACTGGCCGGTGTTCTTCTCGGTGTCGAAGGACGACAGCAGGTTGAACAGGATGTTGTGGCTGTCGATGGTGCCGGGCGTCCAGCCGAGCAGATAAAACGACGTATCGTTGCCGTTCTGGGGGCTCACCTTGGCAAAATACTTCGACTTGGGCTGGGCGTTCAGATCGACCTTGATGCCGACCCGCGCCAGAAAGCCCACCACCGCCTGGCAGATGCGCTCGTCGTTGACGTAGCGGTTGTTGGGGCAGTCCATGCCCAGCTCGAAGCCGTCCGGGTAGCCCGCCTCGGCGAGCAGTTCCTTGGACTTCTCGGGGTCAAAGGCATAGGGCGTGTTGAGATCGGCGTTATGGCCATTGATCTGGGGCGCGACCAGAAGGCCCGAGGGCGTCGCGGCCCCGCGCATCACCTTGTCGTTGATCACATCGAGGCTGATGGCATGGGCCATGGCACGGCGCACGCGCTCGTCTTTGAGCGGATTGACGCCCTTGATGTTGGAGTAGAGCAGCTCGTCGCGCCACTGGTCCATGCCGAGGAAGATGGTGCGCGCCTCAGGCCCGGTCAGCGGGTTGACGCCCGAGGCTTCTTCCAGGCGGCCCCAGTCCTGCACCGGCACCGGATAGACCAGATCGACCTGGCCCGAGATCAGCGCCGCGACACGCGTCGCGGCCTGGGCGATCGGCGTAAACTCGATGTCGGTGACGTTGGTGGCGATCTCGCCCCAATAGCTGTCGCTGCGCTTGAAGACCGACTTCACGTCCGCCTGGCGCTCGACCACCACGAAGGGGCCCGTACCGTTGGCGTTTTGCGCGGCGAAGGTGGCGGTCTCATCGCCCGCCTTGGGGCTAGTGGCCTCGGTGGCGCCGTTGGCTTCGGACCACTCCTTATCCATCATGTAAAGAAACACCAGCTCGCGCGGCAGGATCGGGTTAGGCGCAGGGGTGTTCACCTGGATGATGTGGTCGGTGATCTTGACGATGTTGGAGATCTTGGCGCCGTAGCCCTTCATATCCGAGCCCGGCGTCAGCGAGCGCTGCCAGGAGAAGATCACGTCATCGGCGTCGAAGGCATTGCCGTTGTGGAAGGCCACGTCCTGGCGCAGCGTAAACACCCAGGTGGTCGGGTTGATGTTGTCCCAGTTGGTGGCCAGGCCCGGCTTGAGGCCGAGATCGCCGTCATAGGCGGTCAGCCCCTCATAGACGTTGCCCAGGTAGCCCAGCGTAAAGGTCTCGTTCAGCCCGTGCGGATCGAGCGACTGCACATCGCCCTGGAAAGCCCACTTGAAAGTCTTGGCGCTCGCCGGAGCGACGGCAAGGGCAAGTGCCGCGGCGCTTGCAAGAAGGATCTGTTTCATGATGGCCGGCCCTGTCTGTTGTTGTTTTATCGCGGCACCACAGGGCATGCGCCTGCGGCATCTGGGATCACGCTAGCCGTGCCGATGCTGCATTGCAACTCTGCCAGCGCGCATTTGTCTCACTTTGTCTCTCGCGAAAACCCAGACCCATGGGCAGTGTCAGCAGGGCGCGCTACAACGGTGCCATGGTCTTGCGGCGCCCCCAGGATGTGCTCCACCCGACCCCGGCGGGGCTCTATTGTCCGCCGGGCGATTTTTACATCGATCCGGTAAGGCCCGTGGCGCGCGCGCTCATCACCCACGGCCATGCCGATCACGCCCGTCCCGGCCACACGCAGGTGCTGGCCACGCGCCAGACCCTCGACATCATGGCGCTGCGCTACGGCGAGACCCACGCCCAAGCGACCCAGGCGGCGGCTTTGGGTGAGGTGATCGACATCGGCGGCGTCCAGGTGTCGTTTCATCCGGCAGGCCATGTGCTGGGCTCGGCGCAGATCGCGGTCGAGGCGGGGGGGATGCGCATTGTGGCTGCAGGAGACTACAAACGCGGGCGCGATCCGACCTGCGCGCCCTTCGAGCCGGTGGCGAGTGATGTCTTTATCACCGAGGCGACCTTCGGGCTGCCGGTGTTTCGCCATCCCCCGCCCCAAGCCGAGATCGCGCGCCTGCTCGCCTCACTGGCTCGCTTTCCCGAGCGCGCCCATCTGGTGGGCGTCTATGCGCTGGGTAAGGCGCAGCGCGTCATCCGGCTGCTCCGCGACGCCGGCTACGACGCACCGATCTACATCCACGGCGCGCTCAAACGGCTGTGCGACTACTATGCCCATGAAGGTATCGCCCTGGGGCAGTTGGAGAGCGCCACCGTCGCGCGCGGCAAGAAGGGCGATTTTGCCGGCGCTGTGGTGCTCGGGCCGCCCTCGGCCTTTGCCGCCACCTGGGCGCGGCGCTTTCCCGAGCCGCTGATCTGTTTTGCCTCGGGCTGGATGCAAGTGCGCGCGCGCGCGCGCCAGCGCGGGGTCGAACTGCCCCTCATCCTCTCCGATCACTGCGACTGGGGCGAACTGACCGCCACCCTCACCGAACTCGCGCCCTCCGAGGTCTGGGTCACCCACGGGCGCGAGGAGGCGCTGGTGCGCTGGTGTGGCTTGCAGGGCCTGGCGGCACGCCCGCTCCATCTCGTGGGCTACGAAGACGAGGCCGAGTGAGGGCAGTGCCGCCCGAGAGCCCTCTCGAAGGCACTCGAAGATGGACAGTTTGCCGCATGTGGAAACCAGCATATTTCACTAAATACTGAAAATACAGAAATCACACTATCTTTGTTGTGGTAGCCCCGGTCCTGCTTGCGGGCGCGTGCCCACCGCAACGCTGCCCACCGCAACGCCGAACCTCGAAAACCCCAACTGGTGCCCACGGTCCGATACCCATGACACGACCCATCCTTATCGGCGCCCTGGCGGCGCTCGCGCTCGCCCTGCCAACCTCGTCCGCCCTGGCGCATGTGCGCTGGTTCACCGATCCCAACGATCCGGTCCTGGCGAATTTTCCGACCTATGCGCTGAGCGATCCGGCGGTGCTTGCGTGGATTGCCATCGGTGTCGTGCTGGTGAGTGCTGCGGTCTTGCTCGATGCACGCCTGCCGAGCATCCCCATCGTCAACACCAAGATCCGCCACGACGCGATGGAACTGCTGCGCGTGCTCACGGGGATGTCGCTGCTGCTGACGGCCTATGGTGGCGAGTTGCTGGCGCCGCATCTGACGGCCTATGGCGGCTTTGGCACGGCGCTGGTGTTTCTTCAGGCGGTGATCGGCATCATGCTGATCGCCAACAACATGGTGCACCATGCCGCCATCCTGATCGTGCTGCTGTTTCTTGGCACGGTGGTCAAGTTCGGCCTCATTCCGGCCTTTGAATATGTCAATGTGGTCGGTATCGCCGTATTCCTGTTTTGCAATCACGTGCCCAACGAAACCTGGCGCGCCCGGCTCAAG
>JBCDHK010000188.1:0-7143 GCA_038750185.1 Pseudomonadota bacterium | reverse complement strand
GTGCCCTTGAAGGCCACATAGGTGGTCTCGATCCCGGCCAGCTTGTCGAACTTGACCTGGGCCAGGTGGTTGGCCGTGCCCTTGCCCGAGCCCGAAAGCGTCAGCGCGCGCGGGTTGGCTTTGGCAAAGGCGATCAGATCGTCCAGCGTCTCGATATCGCTGTCGGCGTGGACCAGGATCGCATCGGGGGTATAGTGGAAGATATAGACCGAGGTCACGTCCTCGGTTTCAAAGCCCACGTTGCCCTGCTTGGGCTTGACGATGATGTGGGGCAAGTTCATGCCCATCACCGTCGAGCCGTCGCCGGCCATGGTGTTGAGCTGGGACCAGCCCACCGCACCACCGCCGCCGGGCTTGTAGGAGATCACCAGATCCTGGCCGAACTTGTCCTTGAAGTAGGACTGTTGCAAGCGTGCGGTGATATCGGATTCGCCGCCCGGGCCGAATGGAATGATGTAATCGACATCGCCCGAGGGGAATTGTTGCGCTTGGGGGGCTGTGGCCAACAGCGCCAGGGCTGCGGCGGCGAGGAGGCTGTGTAGCGGTTTCATGGTCGTTTCTCCCTTGTGGTTTTGATTGGGCCCGGCGGGGTTTAGCCCGCCAGCGCCTTTTGGATATCCTGCATCAGATGCGGGGCCACGGCGATACCCTCGCGCGCGGCGGTGGCGCGGGCCTCCAGACGGCGCGTGCCCGGCAGGCGCGTGCCGTCCTCGGCCAATACCGCCGCGAGCAGCACCTCCAGGCGCTCGGCAAAGCCACTGGAGGGATCGAGGGCGAGGAGGGTCTGCCCGGTGCCAGGGGGCGGTCCTTCGGCGTCAAAGAACGAACTGGCCTCGAAGCTGTGGTGGGCGCCGGTGAGGGTGGCCGCCAGGATCTCGACCATGAGCGCCAGCGCCGCGCCCTTGGAGCCGCCCGCAGGCGCCATGGTGCCTCTGAGGGCGGCCTCTGGATCGGTGGTCGGAGTGCCCTCGGGATCGAGCGCCCAGCCCTCGGGGATCGCTTCGCCGCGCTTGGCCGCGGCCATCACCTTGCCGCGCGCGACCCGTGAGAGCGAGAGATCGATCACCAGCGGCGCGGCCTCGCGCCGAGGGGCGGCGAAAGCGATGGGGTTGGTGCCAAAGAGCGGCTGCTTACCGCCCCAGGGCGCCATCGCTTTGGGCGCATTGGCGACCATCAGCGCGATCAGACCCTTCTCGGCCAGGCGCTCGACATGGGCGCCGAGTTGGCCGCAGTGGTGCGAGCGGGTGATGGTGACCAACGCCACACCCGCCTCACGCGCGGCGGGGGCGAGGGCGTCGATGGCCAGATCGAGCGCCGGATAGGCAAAGCCGTGGCAGGCATCGATGTGCAGCCGCCCGGGCGCGGGGCGGGTGAGGACGGGCGTCGCATGGCCATCGACCTTGCGTGAGCGCGCCTGGGCCGAATAGGCCGCAACGCGCGCCAGGCCATGCCCGCCCTGGCCATCGACTTCGGCGGCGACCAGCGCCCGCGCCACCGCTAAGGCATTCGCAGGCGAGACGCCGCTTGCCTCGAACGCGCGGGTGAGCAGCGCCTCCGCCTCGGCGATGGTGAGGGTGGTGCTCACGAGAGCGCCTCCTTGACCCGCGCGACCACGGTCTCGGAGACGCGGGCGTTGGACTGGCGCGTGAGCCCCGCGATGTGGGGGCTTAGGATCAGATTGGGCACGTCGGTGAAGCGTGCAGCGGCCTCTGGGCCGAGGGGTTCGTCCTCGAACACATCGAGCGCTGCACCGCCGAGACGCCCGGTCTTGAGGGCTTCTGCCAGGGCGGCCTCATCCAGGATACCGCCGCGCGCGGCATTGATCACCACGGCGCCTTCGGGGAGGGCGGCCAGGGCCTCGGTGCTGATCAGGCCTTTGGTCTGTGCGCTCAGCGGCAGGTGGAGGCTGAGCACATCCGCCCCCGCCAGCACGTCCTGGAGACTGCACCGCTCGGCCAAAGCCCAAGCCGGATCGTCCGGCCCGAGCAGCGGATCGTGGGCCAGCACCGCCATGCCAAGCGCCTTTGCGCGTGTGGCCACTGCTTGCGCCGTCGCGCCAAAACCGACGAGCCCCATGCAGAGACCGCCGATCTCGCGGCCCTCGGACAGCATGGCGCGCGGCCAGGCCCCCTCCAGCATCGGCCCTTGTGCCTGGAAGGCGCCGCGCACCAGCATCAAGGCCGCCGTGATGACGTATTCGGCGACGCTCGCCGCATTGGCGCCGGTGGCTGGGCACACCTGGATACCGCGTGCCTTGCAGGCCGCAACGTCGATGTTGTCCAGACCGACCCCGAGGCGCCCAACCGCGCGCAGAGCAGGCGCTGCATCGAGGAGCGCCCGGTCGACCTGGGTGCGGTTGCGCACGATCAACGCCGCGGCGTCGGAGAGGGCTGCGAGCAGTTCCGCGCGCGCCTCGACCAGATGGGGCGCGTTGATCACCTCAAAGCCAGGGCCAAAGCCCGCCAGTGCAGCCTCGTCCATGAACTCGGCCACGACCACACGCCGTCCGCTCACGCCGAGCGGTAGAGCTTGGTCAGCGAGAACTCGCGGTGGCCGAGCGCCTCGGCTGCTGTCATGCGCCCGTTGGCCGTGCGCAGGATCATCTCGATCAGCGCGTCGCCGGCCTGATCGATGGTCATCTCGCGGGTGAGCACGCCAGTCACATCCACATCGATGTGCTCGGACATGGTGCGCAGTGTCCGTGGATTGCCCGAGATCTTGATCACCGGCACGATCGGGTTGCCGACCACATTGCCCTGCCCCGTCGGGAAGGTGTGGACCACATAGCCCGCCGCCGCCATCAGCGTCACGCACTCGGCAGCCGCCGAGGAGGTGTCCATGAAGTAGAGGCCCGGACCCTTTTCGGGCGTCTCGGCGGGGCCGATGGCGTCGATGTAGGTGCACTCGCGCCCGATCTTCTCCAGATTGCCGAGCGCCTTTTCCTCGATGGTGGTGAGGCCGCCGAGGATATTGCCCTTGGTCGGCTGGCTGTCGGAGAGATCGGAGGTCTTGTGCGCCTCGATCACCTCGTCCTGGTAAGCCTGGAAGATCCTTTTGAATTTTTGGCCGGCCTCCGGGGTGGCCGCGCGGCGCTCGCAGATGTGCTCGGCGCCGGTGATCTCGGAGGTTTCGCCAAAGCAGCCGGTGAGGCCCATCGGGATCAGCTTGTCGTACATGTTGCCCACCGTGGGGCAGGACGAGAGCCCCGTGGTGGTGTCGCTTTCGCCGCATTTGGTCGAGACCCAGAGCTCGTCGAGACGGCAGACCTCCTTTTGCAGCTCGGAGGCGTGGTGGACGAACTCCTTGGCCTTCCAGGAGGCCGCGCGGATCGTCTCCAGATCGCCGTTTTGCTCGATGGAGAAGCCCGCCACCGGTTTGCCGGCCTTGGCGATGCCGTCGACGATGATGTCGGTCCAGCCCGGCTCGATGCCGATCACCACGACGGCGGCGACATTGGGGTTGGCGCCGGTGCCGATCATGGTGCGGAAATGCAGCTCCAGGTCTTCGCCGAACTGGAGGCGCCCATAGGCATGCGGGATCGCCAGCGTGCCTTTGATGTTGTTGGCCACGGCCTCGCAGGCGGCATTGGAGATGTCGTCCACCGGCAGGATCAGGACGTGGTTGCGCACGCCCACCCGCCCGTTTTCGCGGCGGTAGGCCAGGACGGTCTGATTGGAGAGGTCCAGCGCCATCTCACCACCTCTTGGTTTTGCAGTTGTGGACGTGGACGTGGCTGCCGGTCGCAGCCGCCCCCACCATGCGCCCGATATCCTCGCCGTATTTGACCACCGTGTCGCCCTCGGCCAGCTCCTTGAGCGCGACTTTGTGGCCGATGGGGATGTCGGCGCCGGCCTTGAGGCGGAAATCGCTGTTGTCGTGGGTGACGACGCAGAGCATCTCGGTGCCCGCGGTCAGGCCCTCGACCACGACGACGCCGACATTATCGGCCGGATCGTGGACCAGGAGGTGGGGGATGGTCATGGGGGAGGGCTCCTTCGCGCCACTTGTCTTGAGGGCGCTATAGCGCTATCCGAATTCTTATACAAGAGTTCCGTCATAGGAGTGTGCTCTGGCCACCCTCACCGCCCAAGTGATCGAAACCCTGACCGCGCGCATCGCCAGCGGTGCTCTCGCGCCGGGCGCCATGCTGGCCAGCGAACCCGATCTGGCGCGCGATTTCGGCGTCAGCCCCGGCACCGTGCGCAAGGCCCTAGGGGCGCTGGAGGGGCGCGGGTTGGTCACACGCCAGCAGGGGCGGGGGACGTTCGTGACCGTGCGCACGCCCGAGAGCGCGCTGTTTCACTTCTTTCGCCTCCACGGGCTCGATGGCGTGCGCAGCGATCCGGTGTTAGAGCGCGAGCACGTCACAGCGCGCACGGCCAGGCCCGCCGAGACGGCGGCGCTCTTCGATGCGCCCGCGCGGGTCGTCGAGATTGTCCGGGTGCGCTCGGTGGCGGGCACACGCGCGCTCTATGAACGTGCGGTGGTCCCGGCAGCGCTGTTTCCCGGTTTGGCCGAGCGCGCGCCGCTGCCCAATACGCTCTATGCGCTCTACCAGCGCGCCTATTCCTGCGCCATCGTGCGCGCTGAGGACAGCCTACATGCGGGTGGGGCGACACCCGAGGTTGCGGCAGCGCTGGATCTCACCGAGGGCGCGCCGGTGCTGATCTCAGAGCGCCGCGCCGTCGATCTCCTAGAGCGCGTGGTGGAGTTGCGCACCAGTCACTACCGCACCGACGCCCTGCGCTACCGGGTCGATTTGACGTGAGCGGGCCCGTTTGTGCGGGTCAGCGCTCATCTTAGGGTATCAGCGGGCACGCCCGGCGACGATACGGTCGAGGATCAGCGCGCAGAACAGGATCGCCAGACCCGCCAGGATGCCTTGACCGGCGGCGGCGTATTGCAGCGCCTCCAGCACGTCTTCGCCGAGGCCCTTGGCGCCGATCAGCGAGGCCACCACCACCATGGCGAGCGAGAGCAGGATGGTCTGGTTGACGCCGGCCATGATGGTGGGCGCGGCCAACGGCAGATCGACCTTCCAGAGCAGATAGCGTTCGCTGGCACCAAAGGCGCGGGCGGCCTCGCGCACGGTCTCGGGCACTTGCTGGAGGCCGAGCACGGTAAAGCGGATCACGGGCGGCGAGCCGAAGATCATGGTGGCGACCACCCCTGCAGGTTTGCCCGAGCCGATGAAGGCCACCACCGGGATCAGATAGACAAACGACGGCATCGACTGCATGAAATCGAGCACCGGTCGCACCACGGCGAATACCTTTGGCCGGCGCGCACAGTAGATGCCGAGCGGAATGCCGAGCGTGATCGAGATCAGCGCGGCGGCTCCCAACAGCGCCACGGTGGTCATGGCCTTGTCCCAGAAGTCGAGCAAGCCGAGATAGGCCAGCGCCGCGCCGGTGAAGATCGCCACCCGCGGCCCCGCCGAGAGATAGGCCAGCATGACCACGACCAACACCACCACCGGCCAAGGCGTGCCGACGAGCACGGTCTCGACCCCATCGAGCAGGACACGCATGCCAAAGGTCAGGTTGTCGAAGAAGCCGCGACCGGAGGTTTTCAGCCAATCGAAACCGGCCTGCACGCTGTCGCCGACCCCGATGCGCCAATCGCCATCGGTGGGGAAGGTCTTCAACACCGCCAGCGCGTCGGGCTGAGCAAAGCGAATGGTGGAGAGCGCCACCACGATCAAAGTGATCACAGCGGCGATCCCAAGACGCGCGCGCGAAAACCCATGCGCCAGGGTTTGATCGGAGCGCCAGCGGATGAACTGGCCCTCTAGGGCCCAGTTGGCGAGCGCCGCTTGGGCGAGCTTGAAGAGCGCCAGCATGCCAAGCCCCGCCACCACATAACCCGTGCCGGTGGCTTGAGCTGTCACGGCGGCGGCCTGGGCATCGGCCAGCGCGCCCTGGAGCGACTCGGCAGCGCGGGTGAGGTTATCGACCAGCCCTTGGTTACCGGCAGCCGTGGCGCTCTCGATCTGTTGGCGGCGCAGATCGAGGGTGGCGGCGATGCTCTCGGCGCGCGTGCGGGCCTCGCGCCCCAGATCGCCAAACAGGCCGAGGCCGAGTTGGATAAAGGCTGCGGTCTCCAAGACCAGCGCGACCAGAAACCACGACCAAAGCTCGCGCGCGCCAAACCACACCGGCCCAAGCAGCCCAGCCCAGGCGTTGAAGGTGAAGCGGTAGCCGGGAGCGGCCAACATGCGCCGGAAGGTGGCGACGTAGTAGTCGGCCCCCTCGACCACGAAGCGCCTCACCAAGGCGTCGATCTTGTCCTCAGCCGAGGTCTCCGGTGCCGGGGTGGCTGGCGCGGGGTGGGCGGGGCCGTTGGCAGTCGCGTCCTTCATGGGCGTGCTCTCCGTGTGGGGCGTATCGGTGTCCTCAAGCGACGTCGCAGCCTCAAGCGCTATCGCCGCGGCTGCCTTGGATGGCGCGGATCAGCCCCGCGCGGTTGATCACGCCGACGATGGTGTCGTCGTCGGTCACAGCGACAATGCCGCGCCCGTCCACGGCCAGATCGATCAGGTCGTTCAACACCGTATCGGGGCGGGCGCGTTTGGCATCGGCGGGGATATCGCCGTGCTTGGCGGTGAAGGCGTCCACTGGCTGCATCACCGAATGGGCATAGATCAGATTGAGCTTGGAGATGCCGGCGACGAAATCCTGCACGTACTCATCGGCGGGGTTGAGCACGATGTCCTCGGGCGTGCCGATCTGGACGATGCGCCCGTCCTTCATGATCGCGATGCGATTGCCGATGCGGATCGCCTCGTCGAGGTCGTGGGTGATGAACATGGTCGTCTTGCCGAGGGTGGCGGAGAGGTCCATGAACTGGTCTTGCAACTGGCGCCGGATCAGCGGATCGAGGGCGGAGAACGGCTCGTCCATCAGCAGGATCTCCGGATCGGCGGCGATGGCGCGGGCCAGGCCCACGCGCTGTTGCATCCCGCCCGAGAGTTCGTGGGCGAATTTGTCCTCCCAGCCGGTCAGGTTGACCATGGAGAGGACGCGGTCGGCCTCCTCCCAGCGCTTGGCCTTGGCAGCGCCGCGGATTTCCAGAGGCATGGCGACGTTGTCGCGCACGGTGCGGTGGGGCATCAGGCCGAAGTTTTGAAACACCATGGCCACG
>JBCDHK010000187.1:0-7152 GCA_038750185.1 Pseudomonadota bacterium | reverse complement strand
TCAAGATCATCGCACCGAGGCGAAAATCGCGCTCGTCGTCCTCAAAGCCGAGCCGGTGGTTGGCCTCGACCGTATCGAAGCCCTGATCCTGGAGGGCATAGGCGCGCATCTTGTTGGCCAGGCCGATGCCGCGCCCCTCTTGGTTCATGTAGAGGAGCACGCCCGCGCCCTCACTGGCGATCTGGTGCATGGCCGCGGCGAGCTGCGGTCCGCAATCGCATTTCAGCGAGCCCAGCACATCGCCGGTAAAACAGGCCGAGTGCAGCCGCGAGAGCACCGGTGCCCCGCGTGGCGGGGCGCCGACCTCGACGGCGTAGTGCTCCTCCGCCCCGTCGCCCGGGCGAAACACATGCACGCGCCCCGCCTTGGCAAAGCGCGTCGGCACCCGCGCCGCCGAGACCGGTTCTAGCGCGATCGAGGCCGGATCGGCCTCAGCCAGCATGCCTTGGCTGAGCGAGGAGAGCCCCGCCTTCTCGGCCAGCGACTGGACGCGGGCCACGTCGTCGAAGGTCGCGACTACCGCAGCGGGCAACAGCCGCGCTTGTTTGGCCAGGGCAATGGCCAACTCATGCAGCGCCGCCGAGCCCTCGCGGCGCGTGCGGTAGGGGCCTTTCAACGGGCGCTCCAGATCGCGCGAAGGATCGGCAGTGGCCTGGACATAGGCCGCATCCGCCTCGGGCCCGAGCACGATGCGCGCCAGCGTGCCATCATAGGCGCGGGCGGCCAGCGTTTCGGCCCGCCAGTGGCTGATGGCGAGATCGAATGCCGCCGGCTCCAGCGCGCGTAAAGTGGCGAGGCGGTCGTCGGTGGCGGTCTCAGCCGCCAGCACCAAGGCGCCCGCGCCCTCGCCCAACAAAGCCACCGGCGCCCCGACGCGCAGATCGGCCCTGGCGCGGCTGACACGTTCTTCGAGGGTGAGGCTCAGGCTCATGCATCGGGTCTCCTAGGGTGACACGCATATAAGCGCCGACCCCGTCGCCCGTTACCCCGGCCGAGCCCACCAAAACGTGCGGCGCGGACGGCTCGCCGCCCGCGGGCGCAGTTCACTCCGCCGCGCCGGTGGCGGCTGGCGCCTCTTTCTTGGGCTTGTAGTTGGTCTTCTCGGCGATGCGGGCCGACTTGCCGCGGCGCGAGCGCAGATAATACAGCTTGGCGCGGCGCACCTTGCCGCGGCGCACCACGGTGATGGCATCGATGGAGGGCGAGTAGAGCGGGAACACGCGCTCGACACCCTCGCCAAAGCTGATCTTGCGCACGGTAAACGAGGCCGCCAGCGTCGAGCCGCCGCGGCGCGAGATGCACACGCCTTCGTAGTTCTGGACGCGGGTGCGGCTGCCCTCGGTCACCTTGACGCCGACGCGTACTGTATCGCCGGGGGCGAAATCGGGGATGTCCTTGGCCAGGTGGGCGATGTGCTCGGCCTCAAGGGTTTCGATCAGGTTCATCGGTTCTTTCCTTCTCGGGGGTTGGCGTCCGAGTGCTCTGGCCCGTCGGATGGGTCCTCGTAGGCCCGCCAGAGATCGGGACGGCGTTGTTTGGTCGTCGCTTCGGCTTGGGCGCGCCTCCACGCCGCGATGCGGGCGTGATTGCCGGACAGGAGCACCTCGGGCACGCCCTGTCCCTCCCAAACCGGGGGTCTCGTGTAGTGCGGGTACTCCAGGAGCCCCGCGGTAAAACTCTCGTCCTCAGTGCTCTCGGCATTGCCTAGGACGCCTTCTCTCAGCCGCACCACCGCATCGAGCACGGCCATCGCCGCGATCTCGCCACCGCTCAGCACGAAATCGCCGAGCGAGAGTTCTTCCACCCCCCGCGCCGCGATAACACGCTCATCCAGCCCCTCATAGCGTCCGCAAAGCAGCGTCAGCCCCTCACCCGCGGCAAAGCGCTTGGCGCGGGCCTGGGTGAACGGCGTGCCACGGGGGCTGAGATAGACTACGGGCCAGCGCACCCGATCCTTGGGCGTGCCAGCCTCAGCCGCATCGAGGGCTCTGGCGACCACATCCGGCTTCATCACCATGCCGGGGCCACCGCCGAAGGGCGTATCGTCGACGCGAGCATGCTTATCGTGTGCGAAGCGGCGAATGTCCAGGGCGCGCAACGACCAGAGGCCGCTATCGAGCGCCTTGCCGGTGAGGCCATAGGCCAGGACACCCGGAAACGCGGCGGGAAACAGGGTTAGCACGCGCGCCTCGAAGGCACCGGCGCGGTGTCGGTCCTCCATCAAGGGGCGCGGTGTGGCCGAGAGCGTTGGCTTTAACAGGCCATGCGAGCGGGGCTGGTTCATGACACCACCCGCGTGCCGCTGGGCGGGGTAGCGGTCTCGCCAAGCGGCTCGGCAAAGCGCAGCAGATAGCCATCGAGATCGGCGAAGATCGCCTGGCGTTGTCCGACGTAGTGCTCGCCTGTGCGGTAGTAGACAGCCTCCGGCGCCAGGAAGGGTACGCGCCCCACCGCATCGGCGCGGCTCAGGATCGGAGCCAGTGCGCTGACGGCGATCTCCAGATTGAGCCCGCGCCCGAGCGGTGCATCCGGCGCATCGAGCAGCCAGCTTGTCTCCGTCAGGCGTTCGAGCATCACCTCCGCGCCCTCCAGGCTCAGCTTGGCAAAACCGTCGCGGGCGTAGAGCACCGCAAAGCCGAACACGCCGGTGTAGAGCGCAAGCGATGCCTCGATATCGCGCACGCACAGTTCGGGGACGAGACGCGCGCTCATGGGCTGGCCTCGCTGCCATCGTTGGCGTCCTCGAAGGTGCCCGGCGGCGGATCGGCGATCACGCGCCCGCTGGCGAGATCGACTGTCGGCACTGCCTCGCGGGTGAAGGGGAGCAGCGCCGTGTCGCCGGAGGGCAGCGCGATCTCCAGCACATCGCCTGCGCCGTGGTCGAAGATCGCCTTGATGCGCCCGATGGCCGTGCCGCCCGGATCGACGACGCTGAGGCCGATCAGATCGGCATGGTAGAATTCGTCGTCGCCCAGCGCCGGCAGACGGGTGCGCGGCGCATAGAGGCGGGTGCCCTTGAGCGCTTCCGCCGCCTCGCGCGTTGCCACCCCTGAGAGGCGCGCGGCCAAGCCGCCTTTGACACTGCGGGTCAGGCGGACCTCGAAGTGGCGTCCGTCCTCGGTGGCGAGGGGACCATAGGCGGCGATGGCCTCGGGCTCGGCGCAAAAGCTCTTGAGGCGGGCCTCGCCGCGTACGCCAAAAGCGCCCGCTACGGCGCCGACACAGACATAGCCCTCCATCTCAGCGCTCCGTCACATCGAGCGGCGTGCGCCGCTCCCAGCCAGCGCGCTCTAATTCGGGGGTCTCGCTCTCGGTTTCGGGCCAGCCGAGGCAGAGGTAGGCGATGAGCTGCCACGCCTCGGGCACCCTGAGATCGCGGGCCAGGCGTTCGGGGTCGAGGATCGAGACCCAGCCGACACCGAGCCCCAAGGCCCGCGCCACTAGCCAGAGGTTTTGCACGGCAGCGACAACCGAGTAGGCACGCATCTCGGGCATGGTGCGCTGGCCGAGACCGGCGCCCTTGTCGCTGGCTCCATCGCAAAACACGCCCAGATGCACCGGCGCCTCGCGCAGCCCGGCGAGTTTGAGGCGGGCGTAGAGCGCGGCCCGCTCTTCGGCCTGCACGGCCAGGGCCTCGGCATTGGCCGCCTCGAAGTTGGCCGTGACCGCAGCACGCGCCTCAGCGCTTGTCACCCGCACCACCCGCCAAGGCTCGGAGAGCCCGACCGAGGGGCCGAGCGCCAAGGCCTCCAGGCACACCGCCACCAACGCCTCGTCCACCGGATCGGGGCGGAAACGGCGCACATCGCGGCGCAGGCGGATCAGCCGCTCCAACTCCTGCCCGAACTCCCGGGAGAAGGGCGCTGGAGAGACCTCCGCAAAAGGCGTGTCGGCGGCGCGCATGGAGCCAACCCAAAGGCTGCGCGACCGATTACTCGGCCGCAGCCTCCTCGGCGGGGGCGTCTTCGGCGGCCTTGGCGGCTTCCTCGATCTCGCGCTGCTTGGCGGCGCGGGCCTCGGCGCGCTCGGTGGCCTTTTTGCCCGGGGTGCCCTTCTTGGGGTTGGCGCGGGTCTTCTTCTCGACGATACCCGCCGCCTCCAGCATGCGCGCGATGCGGTCGGTCGGCTGCGCGCCCTGGCCGAGCCAGTGCTGGATGCGCTCCATGTCCATCTTGACGCGCTCCTCGCTGTCCTTGGGCAAGAGCGGGTTGTAGGTGCCAAGACGCTCGATATAACGTCCGTCGCGGGGCATGCGGCTGTCGGCGGCGACGATGCGGTAGAAGGGGCGCTTCTTCGAGCCCCCGCGCGCGAGGCGGATCTTGATGGCCATTGGAACTCCTGTGGTCTCAGCGTTGTAGCTTGCGGTGATGGCGGATGACTTCATCGATGATGAAGCGTTGGAATTGCTTGGCGAAGTCCGGGTCGAGCCCGGCGTCCGTGGCCAAGCGTTCAAGACGTTCGATTTGGCGCGCCTCGCGGGCGGGATCGGCGGGTGGCAGGGCGTGCTCGGCCTTGAGACGGCCCACGGCCTGGGTGCAGCGAAAGCGCTCGGCCAGGGTGTGGACCAAGATCGCATCGAGATTGTCGATGGAGTGGCGCAGGCTGGAGAGCACGGCTTCGGCGCGCTCGGCCTCGCTTTGGGGCGCCTCGGTCATGGGCTGGTTTCCAGCGCCGCGGGCACCGCATGGCGCCAGACGCCGACTGGCGTGCTGCCGACGGCAGTGTCGTATTCGTGGACAGCGCCCAAGCGCTCGGCCAGGCGGAGCGACGGGGTGTTGTCAGGGTTAATGCAGCTCACAGCGCGCACCCAGCCGAGCGTAGCATAGGCGAAGGCGAGGGCCGCGCGGGCCGCCTCGACGGCAAAACCCTGCCCGCGGGCATCCTCGACCAGCATCCAAGTGATCTCGGGCTCGGGAAAGCCAAGGGGAAACCACGGCCCGCAAAGGCCGACGAAGCGCCCGCTCGCGCGCTCCTCCAGCGCAAACGGGCCATAGCCGCGCAGCGCCCAGTGGCCGGGATAGACGGCAGCCTTGCGCCAGGCGTCGTTGGCCTCGCAGGGGCCGCCATAAAAGGCCGAGCTTTCGCTGGCGTAGAAGGCGATCATGGCCGCGTCGTCGCCCGGGCGAAAGGCGCGCAGGCGCAGGCGTTCGGTCTCGATGGCCGGATGGCCGGTGTGATTGGCAGCGAGTGTCACGAGCAAACCTCGGCAGGCACAGAGTGGCGGTAGACCAGGACGTCCGGCGCGTGGGCAGGTTTGGGGGCGACGGCATCGAGATGGGCACCCAGACGCTCGGCCAGCGCGATGGAGCGCGCATTAGCCGGGGCGATGTAGCTGACCAACGAGGTGGCGATGCGGTGTTGCCAGCCCCAGGCCAGCACGCCCGCCGCCGCTTCATGCGCAAACCCCTTGCCCTCGGCGCCGGCAAAGAGCGTCCATCCGATCTCCGGCTCGGGGTGGTTTGGCGGGCAGTGCAGCCCCACGGTGCCGAGGGGGTGGCTCCCGGGGTCGCCCTTGTCGGTCACGATCCACCAGCCAAAGCCCATCAACACCCAATGGCCGAGATCGGCGGCAAACGACGCCCAAGCCCGCGACGGCGTGTAGGGCCCGCCGATATGCGTGGCGCGCTCAGAAGCGTAGAAGGCGGCGTAGGCGTCGAAATCCGATAGACGATGGCCGCGCAAGCACAGGCGTTCAGTGGTGAGAGAGGGCGCCGCTGAAGGCGTATCGTGGCTCATTTGCGTTTGCCCTTAGCACCAAAGCCCGGCAGCCCCGGCAGACCGCCGGGCGCACCTGCGCCGCCGCCCAGGCCACCCAGCCCCGGCGGTAGCACCGCGCCCGCAGGGGGCATGGGCGGCAGGGCGCCCGGGCCTGCGGGCATGCCGCCACCGCCGCCCATCATCTGCTGCATCATGCCCATCATGCCGCGCTTGCCCTTGCGGCCGAGCTTTTTCATCATGTCGGCCATCTGGCGGTGCATCTTGAGCAACCGATTGACGTCTTGGACCTGCTGGCCCGCGCCGCGCGCGATGCGCTCTTTGCGGCTGGCCTTCATCAGGTCGGGCTTTTTGCGCTCGTCTTTGGTCATGGACTGGATGATGGCGATTTGGCGGCGAATGACTTTGTCGTCAAAGCCGGCCTCGTCGAGCTGCTTGGACATCTTAGCCATGCCCGGCATCATCGACATGATGCCCTGCATGCCGCCCATGTTTTGCATCTGCTCTAGCTGGCTTTTCAGATCGTTCATATCGAAGCGCCCCTTTTGGAAGCGCTTCATCATCCGCTCGGCTTCGGCCTGTTCGATCTGCTCCTGGGCCTTTTCCACCAGCGAGACGATGTCGCCCATGCCGAGGATCCGGCCCGCGACGCGGTCGGGGAAGAACTCCTCCAGCGCGTCCATCTTCTCGCCCACACCGACAAAGCGGATCGGCTTGCCGGTGACCGCGCGCATGGAAAGCGCCGCACCGCCGCGCCCGTCGCCGTCCATGCGGGTCAGCACCACGCCGCTCAGACCGATGCGGGTGTCGAAGTTCTCCGCCGTATTGACCGCGTCCTGGCCGGTGAGACCGTCGACCACGAGCAGCGTCTCGTTGGGCTTGGCGGCGTCGCGCACTGCCTCGACCTCACTCATCAGTTCGTCGTCGATGGAGAGGCGCCCAGCGGTGTCGAGCATCACCACGTCGTAGCCCGCCAGCATCGCCTGCTGTTTAGCGCGCTTGGCGATGGCCAGGGCATCCTGGCCTTGGACGATGGGCAGCGTCTCGATGCCGGTTTGCCGCCCGAGGACGGCAAGCTGCTCCATGGCGGCGGGGCGGCGGGTGTCGAGTGAGGCCATGAGAACGCGCTTGCCCTCGCGCTCCTTGAGGCGGAGCGCAAGCTTGGCGGTGGTGGTGGTCTTGCCCGAGCCCTGCAGGCCGACCATCAGAATGGTGGCGGGCGGGCTGTCGATGCGCAAGGCCCCCGGATCGTCCTCGCCCGCGAGCATGGCGACCAGCTCGTCATGGACGATCTTGACCACTTGCTGGCCCGGTGTGACCGATTTTGTGACCGCTGCTCCGGTGGCTTTTTTCTGAACGGCTTTGATGAAATTCCGCGCCACCGACAGGGAAACATCGGCCTCTAACAGCGCAACGCGCACTTCGCGCAGCGCGGTT
>JBCDHK010000186.1:0-7153 GCA_038750185.1 Pseudomonadota bacterium | reverse complement strand
GCCGTCGCCCTGGTCGAAAACCTGATCTACGGCGCGACCATCGAACAAGCCGCCGCTGGACGCCTGGGCGCGCGCATGGCCGAGGCCGCGAGCCTCGCCGATCTGGCCGATCTCACCTTCACCGCCATGACCGCCCGGCTAAAGGCGGCCACGGCAGAGGGCATTCGCCTCCTCACTGAGCGCGCGGCGCTGACCGATGAAGGCCCCGAGATGCTCGCAGCCCTGCCGCCCTTGGCCGATGCCGTGCGCTATGGGCGCGCGCGTGCTGTCGATGGTGCGCAACTGGCAGCCCTTTTCGAGCGTATCGCGGTCCAGGGGGCGCTGGCGCTGCCCCATGCCTGCCGCGCGCTCGATGCGGAGGCCGCGGCGCTGCGGGGCGCACAGCTTTGTGCAGCCGATGCGGCGCTGCGCCTGATCGGCGAAAATGCCACCCTCACCCCCTGGCAGGACGCGCTTGAGCGCGTGGTCGACGACACCCAAGCCACCGCCCTTCTCGCCGGCACTGCGGCACGCCTGCTTTATGAGAGCGAGGCCATGGCGTCCGAGGCCGCGGTGGCGCTGCTCTCGCGCAGGCTCTCGCCGGCCACGCCTGCCCCTGAGGCGGCGGCGTTTTTCGCGGGGTTTTTCGAGGGCGCCGGCCAGCGGCTTTTGTTCGATGACGGCCTGCGCGGGGCGCTCGATACCTGGCTCACCGGGCTCGACCCAGAGACCTTTACCGAACACCTGCCGCTGTTTCGCCGCGTCTTCTCGGGTCTCGACAAAACCGAGCGCCGCCGCCTGCTCGACACGCTGCTCGGGCGGCGCGGCGCGCTGGAGGGGTTTGTACCAGCCCCCGATGCCGAGGTCCTCTGGGCGCGCCACGTCGAACGCCTGACGCCGATCTTGAGTCGAGGAGACGCCCATGGCTGAGCCCACCTCCGACCCAGAGCGCGAACGCCGCTGGCGTTTGGCCCTCGGCACCGGCGAGGATGCCCTCCAAGGCGAGGATGCCCGCCTCTCAGCCGCCCTCTCCGCGCTCTACGATGCCGACCAGGACGGGGCCAAAAAGGACCGCCGCCGCGTGGGCCTTGGCGCCTCGGCCCCCAAAGTGGCGCGCTGGCTCGGCGATATCCGCAGCTTCTTTCCCGCCGAAGTCGTCCAGGTCATCCAGCGCGACGCTTTCGAGCGCCTCGGCCTCAAGCGCATGCTGCTGGAGCCCGAATTCCTGGCCGCGGCTGAGGCCGATGTCAATCTGGTCGCCGATCTGGTGGCGCTGCGCGGGGTCATGCCCGAAAAGACCAAAGCGACGGCGCGCCAAGTCATCGCCAAGGTGGTCGCCGCCTTGATGGAGCGCCTGGAGCGGCGCACCGCCGCCTCGCTGCGCGGCGCCATCGACCGCGCCCGGCGCACCCACCGCCCGCGCCCGAGCGACATCGACTGGCCACGCACCATCACCGCCAACTTGCGCCACTACCAACCCGAACACCGCACCGTGGTGCCTGAGCGGCTAGTGGGTTTTATGCGCCGCCAACGCCGGATCGTCGATCTGGATGAAGTGGTGCTCTGCGTCGATCAGTCGGGCTCGATGGGAACCTCGGTGGTCTATGCCTCGATCTTTGCCGCGGTGATGGCCTCGCTCCCGGTCGTGAGCACCAAGCTGATCTGCTATGACACCGTGGTGCTCGATCTGACCGACGATCTGGCCGATCCGGTCGAGGTGCTGTTCGGCGTCCAGCTTGGCGGGGGCAACGACACGCCCCAGGCCCTGGCCTATTGCGAGACCAAGATCGAGCGCCCGCCCAAGGCTCACCTCATCCTGATCAGCGATCTCTTCGAGGGCGCGGGCAGCGCCGAGATGATCGCACGCCTCACGCGGCTGCGCGACCAGGGGGCCAACGTCATCGTGTTGCTGGCGCTGAGCGATCAGGGCAGGCCGTCCTACGACACTGAGAACGCCCGCGAGATCGCCGCCCTTGGCATGCCGGTGTTTGCCTGCACGCCTGAGCGTTTTCCCGAGATGATGGCCACGGCACTGCGGCGCGAGGACATCGCCGCCTGGGCCGCACGCGCCGACATCAAGCTGGTGCGCGGCGGCGAGGAGGACGGCGCTGTCTGAGCGGGCGTCTCCTCGCCACCCTATTCGGCAGCCAGACGCGGGCGGGCGCGCTCCAAGAGGGCGCGCAACTCGGGGCGGCACGAGCCGCAGTTGGTACCCGCACGCAACACCTTTCCGATGGCCTCGACACTCTCGGCGCCGTCTTCGATGGCCGCCAACACCGTGTTGGCGCCCACATCGAAACACGCACAGACCGTGGCGCCAGGATCGGGGCGATCGGCGCCCGGGCGCCCAGCGAGGAGCGCTGCAGCACTGGCCCCCTCGGCCAGCCCCGCCACAACATGGGCGCGCGCAATCTCGACCGGCTCGGGCGCTGCGAAGAGGACGCCTGCCACCTGTCCATCGGCGATAAGCGCCACCCGCACGCTTTGGCGCGCGCTGTCATGGACGGTGATCGCCTGAGCCTCAGGGGCGGCGAACAGGGTGCGGGCAAAGGCCTCCCAATCCGCCGGCGCCTCGGTGTCGGCCAGTTCGGCCTGCCAGCCGGCGCCGGCCTTGGCCCGCGCCCAATAGGCCGTTCCAGGGGGCGCCAGCTCGCCCCGCACCGCGGCAAAGCCATGCCAGGCCGCACCAAAGCGCGCGATGGCCACCGTGGCGGCCTTTGACTCGGGCTGGCCGGAATAAGGATCGACCAGCCCCGGCACCAGCGTATCGACGCGCGCTTTAGAGGCGAACTGGTCGGTCCAATGCATGGGCACGAACACGCTGCCCTTGGGCGTGCGCTCGGTAAGAAGGGCACGCACCACCACCTCGCCAAGCGGATTGGACACGCACACCAGATCGGCCACCCCGATCCCGTAGCGCGCAGCATCGTCGGGGTGGACCTCGGCAAAGGGCTCGCCGATGTGGCGGCTGAGGCGCGCCGAGCGGGCGGTGCGCGTCAAGGTGTGCCAGTGGTCGCGCACGCGCCCGGTGTTGAGGATGAGTGGGGTCTCGGCGCTTGGGCGCACTTCGGGCGCGCGCGGGGCGACGGGGCGGAGCTGGGCGCGCCCGCTCGGCGTATAGAAGCGCCCATCGGCAAAGAAACGCCCGCCCTGCTTGGTAGCACTCACCGGCCAGCGCACGGGGGCGAGGCGATCGTAGGCGGTGTCGTCGATCTCGGCCAAGGCGGAGATGTCGAAGTCGCGCCCAAGGGCCCCGGCCACGCCCGAAAGCGCGGCGTACTCGCGAAACACCGCGGCGGGGCTCTCATGGGCAAAGGCGTCCTCCCAACCCATGGCGCGGCCCACATCGCAGATAATCTTCCAGTCGGGGCGCGCTTCGCCCGGGGTGGGCAGGAAGGCGCGCTGGCGCGAGATGGTGCGGTCGGAATTGGTGACGGTGCCCGATTTCTCGCCCCAGCCGCTGGCAGGCAGCACCACATCGGCCAGCGCCGTGGTGTCGGTGCGCGCGATGATGTCGGAGACTGCGACGAAGGGCACGGCCTCGATGGCCGCGCGCACGGCATCGGCCTCGGGCAGGCTGACGGCGGGGTTGGTCGACATGATCCAGAGGGCTTTGATGCGCCCATCCGCACAGGCGCGGAACAGATCGATGGCCTTGAGGCCCGGTTGGGTCGAGATCGTGGGCGAGGCCCAAAAGCCCTGCACGGCACTGCGATGGGCGGGGTTTTCGATCTCCAGATGGCAGGCGAGCATGTTGGCGAGCCCCCCAACCTCGCGCCCGCCCATGGCGTTGGGTTGTCCGGTGACCGAGAACGGCCCCGAGCCCACACGCCCAATCCGCCCGGTGACGAGGTGGGTGTTGAGGATCGAGGAGACCTTGTCGGTGCCCGAGGCAGACTGGTTGATGCCTTGGCTGTAGACGGTGACGACGCGCTCGGTGGCGATCCAGTCGGTGTAGAAGCGAGTGAGCGTCTGCAGGGCGAGCCCGGTCTCGGTGGCGACACGCGCGAGGGTGGCGTCGCGGGCGGCGGCCAGGGCCTCCTCCGCGCCGTCGAGATGGGCGGCGTAGTCGGGATCGAGGGCGCCTGCAGCTTCGATGGCTGCCAAGAGGCCGTTGAAGAGCCAGGCATCCGAGCCCGGCGCCAGGCGCAGCTCATAATCGGCCAGATCGGCGGTCGCCGTGCGGCGCGGATCGACGGTGACCACGCGGATGCCGCGCTTGGCCTTGGCGGCGGCCAGGCGCTGGTAGAGCACCGGGTGGCACCACGCCAAGTTGGAGCCGACCAGCACCACCATATCGGCCTGCTCCAGATCCTCATAGGTACCGGGCACCGTATCCGAGCCGAAGGCGCGCTTGTGCCCGGCCACCGAAGAGGCCATGCAAAGCCGCGAGTTGGTGTCGATGTTGGCGGTGCCGATGTAGCCCTTCATCAGCTTGTTGGCGATGTAGTAGTCCTCGGTCAGTAGCTGACCCGAGACGTAGAGCGCCGTGCTGTCGGGGCCGTGCTCGGCGGCAGCCTCTGAGAAGGCGCGCGCAACACGGGCGATGGCGTCATCCCAGGTGATGCGCTGCCCGCGCGCTTCGGGGTGGAGCAGACGGCCCTCTAGGCCTACTGTTTCGCTCAGCGCCGAGCCCTTGGAGCAGAGCCGGCCCAGATTGGCTGGGTGCTCGGGGTCGCCCTTGACCGGCTGCCCGGCGCGCGCGAGCACGCCACAGCCGACGCCGCAATAGGGGCAGGTGGTGCGGGTTACGCCCGCGCTCGCTGCCATGTCAGTGCATCCGCTGGGCGTGGGAGGAATGCGCGATGGGCTGGGCCGGGGGCAGGCCGCTGCAGCGCCAGGGCTTAGCCGGCAAGGCTGCAACGGCCGCCATAGGGTCCAGCGCACCGCCTCCGGCAAAGGCCGGGCCGAAGATCAGCCTGTCACGCTGGGCGGTAATGGGGGTGGCGTTTTCGATCAGGTCGAAAAACCAAGTGCCGTCGCTGGTCTCGCCGTACATCACGGCGCCGATCAGACACTCGCCTTCGAGGACGAGGCGCTTGTAGATGCCGGCGGTGGGATCGCGGAAGATGATGTCCTCGCGCCCCTCCCCAGTGGCGAAATCACCGGCGGAGAACAGATCGACCCCCGTCACCTTGAGCTTGGTCGACAGGGCTGCGGGGACGTAGGCCGCCGCCTCACCTGCAAGGGTCTTGGCGGCCACGCCAGCCATGTCGTAGAGGGGCGCCACGAGCCCATACGTCAGACCGCGGTGCTCGACACACTCGCCCACGGCCAGGATCGCCGGGTCCTCGGTCTGCATGGCGTCATCGACGACGATGCCGCGCCCGGTGGCAAGCCCCGCCGCCTGGGCAAGCCGGATCTCGGGGCGGATGCCGACGGCCATGACCACGAGATCGGCGGGATAGAAGGTGCCATCGTCGAGGCGCACGCCCTCGACCTGGGTCTCACCCACGATCTCATGCGTGTTGGCCCGGCAATGGACGGCAATGCCGCGGCGCTCCAGATCGGCCTCCAAGAGCGCGCCCGCGGTGGCATCGAGTTGGCGCTCCATCAGGTGGGGCATGAGGTGGAGCACGGTGACGTCCATGCCGCGGCTGTTGAGCCCAGCTGCGGCCTCCAGCCCCAAGAGACCGCCGCCGATCACCACCGCTTTAGCGCCGGGGCGCTTGGCGGCGTCGATCATGGCGTTGGTATCGTCGAGATCGCGGTAGGTGAGCACGCCCGGCAAGTCGCGCCCCGGTACCGGGATGACGAAGGGTGCCGAGCCGGTGGCGATCACCAGCTTGTCGTAAGGGGTCTCGCCCTTGGCGCTCACCACCACGCGGCGCGCGCGGTCGATCCCGCGCACCGCCTCACCAAAGCGGCAGTCGATGCCGTGGTCCGCATACCAAGCCGCATCGTGGGTGACGATGTCCTCGTAGCGCTTTTCGCCGGCCAGGACGGGCGAGAGCAGGATGCGGTTGTAGTTGCCACGCGGCTCGGCGCCGAACAGCGTGATGTCGTAGCCGTCTGGGTGGGCGGCGAGCAGGTGTTCGAGCACCCGGCCCGACGCCATGCCGGCACCGATCACGACGAGTTTCTTGCGCATCAGGCCGCCTCTTTCTTGGAGCGGTGGCCGTGCTCGTATTCTTCGAGGAACGACAGCAGTTCCTCGCGGTAGCCGTAGTAATCGGGGTGTTCGAGCAGTGCCTTGCGTGTCCTCGGGCGGGGCAGATCGACGTCCATGATCTTGCCGATGCGCGCGCGCGGGCCGTTGGTCATCATCACGACGCGATCCGCCAGCAGGATGGCCTCGTCGACATCGTGGGTGACGCAGACCGCGGTGACGCGGGTGCGCGACCAGACCTCCATCAAGACCTCCTGCAACTCCCAGCGCGTCAGGCTGTCGAGCATGCCGAAGGGCTCGTCGAGCAGCAGCAGCTTGGGCGAGAGGGCAAAGGCGCGCGCGATGCCGACACGCTGCTTCATGCCGTTGGAAAGCTCGGCGGCGGGGCGGTTCATGGCGTCCGCCAGGCCGACGCGCTCCAGGTAGTATTCGACCACATCCTGGCGCTCGGCCTGGCTGGCTTTGGGATAGACGCGGTCGGCGCCGATGGCCACATTCTCGCGTGCGGTCAGCCAAGGAAAGAGCGAGGGCGCCTGGAACACCACCGCGCGTTCGGGATCGGCCTCGACCACATGGCGCCCATCAAGCACCACAGCACCCGCGGAGATCTCGTTGAGGCCCGCGGTCATGGTCAGCACCGTCGACTTGCCACAGCCCGAGTGGCCGATCAACGAGACGAACTCGCCCTTCTTGAGCGAAAGATCGAACTCCTCGACCACGGTCAGCGGTCCTTTGGGCGTGGGGTAGACCTTGGAGAGCTTCGAGAATTGCAGATAGCGCTGCTCGGTGGAGAGCGGTTTGGCGGCCTCGGCGTAGGCCTTCGGCAGGCTGTGGATCGGCGTGACGTTGGGCAGCACACGCGAGCCGGCGATCTTGGAGGCGATGCCCACGTCCATCAGATATTGCGTGACGCGCGCGCGCAGCCGCTTGAAGGCCGGGTCGTGGTTCATGGCCGTGCGCGAGCGTGGACGCGGCAGCGCGTTCTCAAACGTCTCGCCGAGGGTACCGT
Organism: Pseudomonadota bacterium; assembly: GCA_038750185.1. Taxonomy (GTDB): domain Bacteria; phylum Pseudomonadota; class Alphaproteobacteria; order Rhodobacterales; family Rhodobacteraceae; genus Thermohalobaculum. Next base: position 56 of record JBCDHK010000186.1, on the reverse strand, counting down.
CGGGGTTGAGCGCGATGATGCGGTCGGCCAGCAGGATGGCCTCGTCCACGTCATTG
>JBCDHK010000185.1:0-7176 GCA_038750185.1 Pseudomonadota bacterium | reverse complement strand
CGGCGGATGCGCTGTCGCTCTCGGATCTGTTTGAGCGGCTGGGCATTACCATTGGCGAGATGGCGTCCCAGGCGCCGGTACGCTTTGGCGGGCCGGTCGAGACCGGGCGTGGCTTTGTGCTGCATTCCTCGGAGTACCATGTCGAGGAGGCGACGTTGCGCGTCGATGGCGGGGTTTCGATGACGGCCACGCTCGATATCTTGCATGCCATGGCGGCGGGGCGCGGGCCGGAGCGGGCTATCGTTGCGCTCGGTTATGCCGGTTGGGCGGCGGGCCAGCTTGAGGGTGAGATCAAGGCCAACGGCTGGCTCTATTGTCCGCCCGATGGCGAGTTGCTGTTTGGGGAGAACAACGCCCAAAAGTGGGAGCGCGCGCTGGCCAAGATCGGCGTCGATCCCGGGGTGCTGTCGCCTGGGGGGCGGGCCTGAGCGCTGGTGGTTTGGCTCAATGCTCCTCGACGCGCCCGCGCCGATCGGCACGCAGCGCCGCATAAAGCACATGGTTGCGCCAGCGCCCGTTGATCTGGAGATAGGCTTGGGCGACGCCTTCGTATTTGAACAGACAGCGCTCCAACAGGCGGCGTGAGGCGGTGTTATCGGGCAGGCAGGCCGCCTCCAGACGTGAGAGATCGAGCGTCGAGAACGCATAATCGCGCACCGCCGCCAGTGCCTCGCTCATGTAGCCTTGGCGGGTGAAGGGCTCGCCGGTCCAATAGCCGAGCGTTGCGGCTTGGGAGGGCTGGCGGCGGATGTTGGAGAGCGTGATGCCGCCCAGGATTTGGCCGTCTTCGCGCCGAACCAGAAACAGCGGCATGGCTTCGTTTTGGCGGATGGCGCGCTCGGCCCAGGCGACGCGGTTGCGAAAGGCGCGGCTGGTCAGGTGGTCGCGCGCCCATAGCGGCTCCCACGGTACGAGGAAGGCGCGGCTTTCGCGGCGCAGGCTGGCCCAGTCCTCAAAGTCGCGCATGTGGGGGGGGCGCAGCGTCAAGCGTTGCGTCTGGATTTCGTGCTCGGAGCGTTGGCGCCGGGCAAACATCCGCCTCAGGCCGCCGCGAGCAGGCGGGCGAGGGTGCCGGCATCGGGGGCCTCGGCGACAGGGCCGTAGAGCGCCAGCGCCGGTGTGCCCGCACAAAGGCGCGCGGCAGCAGCCCGGGCAGCGGCAGTGTCGACGGCGTCGATCTCGGCGACGGTTTCCTCCAAAGAGCGCACCCGGCCCCAGATCGAGAGTACGCTGGCATTGCGCTCGGCGCGTGCAGAGGGGCTCTCCAGTCCCATGACCAAGCCGGCCTTGGTCTGGGCGCGCGCGCGGGCAATTTCGGCGTCGCTGAGATCGGCTGCAGCGCGCGCTAGTTCGCGTGTCGTCAGGGTGGTCAGCTCGGCGATTTCCTCGGCCCCGGTGCCGGCGTAGACCACGGTCAGGCCGCTGTCGGCCCAGGCGGTGGTTTGGGCGAAGATCGTGTAGCAGAGGCCGCGCTTTTCGCGTGCTTCTTGGAACAGGCGTGAAGACATGCCCCCGCCCAGGGCCACGCTTAAGATCTGGGCGGCGTAGTAATCGGGCTCGCGGTAGGCCGGGGCGGGCAGGGCGAGCGCGAAATGGGCCTGTTCGAGCGCCTTTTCCACCCGGTGTTCGCCGCCTTTGTAGGCGGCTGACGGCTCGGCGGCGCGGGGGCTTGGTGCCATATCGCCGAACATCGCTTCGGCAAGCTTCACGACTTGCGCGTGATCGACGGCCCCTGCCGCCGAGAGCACCATGCGCTCGGGCGCATAATGGGCGCCGATAAAGCCCGCTAGATCGGCACGCGAGAAACTGCGCACCCGCTCGGGCGGGCCGAGGATGGCGCGTCCCATGGGCTGATCGGGGTAGGCGGTCTCTTGCAGCCAGTCGAAGATCACGTCGTCGGGGGTGTCGCGCGACTGGCCGATCTCCTGGAGGATGACGCCGCGCTCGGTCTCGATCTCGTCCTCGGCGAGGCTCGGATCGCGCAGAATGTCGGCCAGGATGTCGAGGGCGAGCCCCACGTTTTCGGGCAAGACGCGCGCATAATAGGCGGTGCGCTCGCGCGAGGTGTAGGCGTTGAGGTAGCCGCCCACATCCTCGATCTCTTCAGCGATCTTGAGGGCACTGCGCCGCGTAGTGCCCTTGAAGGCCATATGTTCGAGAAAATGCGCGATGCCGTTTTGCTCGGCGCGTTCATGGCGTGCGCCGGCCTCGATCCAGATGCCGAGGGTGGCCGAGCCCAACGGCATGGGTTCGGTGACGATGCGAAAGCCATTGGCCAGGGTGGTGATCTCGACGCTCAAGCGCTCTGCCTTTCTCGGATGTGGGTCTCGACGGTTGCGAGATCGTTAGGCAGGACTGTGATGCGCTCGGGGCGTTCGTAAAGGTCTGCTAGGCGATCGGGCAGGGCGGGGCGGATACCGCAGGCGGTCTCGACCGCGTCTGGGAACTTGGCTGCATGGGCGCAGGCGAGCGAAACCATCGGCACGGAAGGGTCGCCGCGGTGTTGGCCTGCGGCGTGGACGCCGATGGCCGAATGCGGATCGAGCACTTGGCCCGTAGCCGCGTGGACGGCGCGGATGGTCTCGGCGGTCTCCTCCTGGGAGACACGGGCGCTGTCGTAGCCTTGGCGCAGCGCCTCCAAAGCGCCTTGGGGGACGGTGAAGCTACCCGATTTCAAGTCGTCCATCAGCGCGGTGACGGCGCGCGGGTCGCTGTCGTGGGCCTCGAAGAGCGCGCGCTCGAAGTTGGAGGAGACCTGGATGTCCATGGAGGGCGCGGTGGTCTGGACCACATCGGCGTGGGTGTATGCGCCGGTTTGCAAACAGCGATGCAGGATGTCGTTTTCGTTGGTGGCGACGATCAGGCGCTCGATGGGTAGCCCCATGCGCCGCGCGATGTTGCCGGCGTAGATATCGCCAAAGTTGCCCGTGGGTACCGAGTACGCCACCGTCCGCCCAGGCGCGCCGAGGGTCAGGGCCGAGGTGACGTAATAGACGGTCTGCGCCAGCACCCGCGCCCAGTTGATCGAATTGACTGCAGCCAAACCGACCGCATCGCGAAAATCCAAATCGTTGAACATCGCTTTTAGGAGCGCCTGACAATCGTCGAAATCGCCTTCGATGGCCAGCGCGTGGACATTGGCCTCCGAGGGTGTGGTCATCTGGCGGCGCTGAACTTCGGAGACGCGCCCGTGCGGATAGAGGATGAACACATCGGCCTGCGGATTGCCGCGAAACGCCTCGATGGCCGCAGAGCCCGTGTCACCCGAGGTGGCGCCGACGATACAGACACGCTCACCGCGCCGGGCCAGGACATGCTCGAACATCACACCGATCAGCTGCATCGCCACGTCCTTGAAGGCGAGCGTGGGGCCGTGGTGCAACTCCAGCACCCAGTCGTTGGGCCCGATCTGGGCAAGCGGCACGCGCAAAGAATGGCCGAAGCCGGCATAGGCGCGCGCGATCAGATCGGTGAATTCCTCTTCGGTGAAGGCCTCGCCGACAAAGGGGTACATGACCGCCAGCGCCACCTCTTCGTAGGAGCACCCAGACAAGGCGCGCAGGCGCTCATGCGAGAGGGCGGGCACTTCCTCGGGCACATAGAGGCCGCCATCGTAGGCCAAGCCGGTCAGCATGGCCTCTTCAAAGGGCAGGACCGGCGCCTGACCGCGGGTGCTGATGTAGCGCATGGGGGCCTCGATGTCGGGTGGACGTCTCGTCTCCCTAACGCACCGAGGCGGGCGCGGCAATCACCCTGGGCGGTTGGCCAGGGGTCTGCGTGTCAGGCGCGTGCGCGCAAACAGGACGCACATCACAGCCCAGACCGCGGCCAGCGAAAACCAGGTATAGGCGTAGCCCCTGTGATTATTGGGCAAATTGACGCCAAGACGTTCGGCCAAGGGGCGCGGCCCTAGGGAATGGGTGTCGGCGACGATCAGAATCTCTTTGGTATTAAGGGCTGCAGCCAAGGGGGGCACTTCGCGCGAGAAGAACAGATTATCGGCCAGATCGGGCTCAGGCGTGAAACTGTCGCCACCCTCGGGCCAAAACAGCGCACCCGTGAGGCTGACCGGCGTGCCGGGCGCGGGCAGGCCCTCACCGCGGCGCTCGTCGACGATAAAGCCGAAATCGACCACGATGCGCCGACCATCCGCAAGCGCCACCGCCGAGAGCGTGCGATAGCCCGGGCCAAAGGGGCGCTTGGTGGTTAGGACATCGGCGCGCTCAGAGGCCAGCGTGCCCTCTGCCGTGACGCGCAAGAAGGCGTCGCGCTCAGCGTCGAGTTGGGCGGGCAGGGCGATGGGGGCGGCAGAGAGGCGGGCTTCGAGGCGCGCGATCAGCGCCTCCTTCCACTCCAGGCGCTGCAATTGCCAGACGCCAAGCCCCACCAGCACGCCGAGCCCGGTGAGGGCGAAGAGAAGCGATCCGATCAGGCGCATCGCAAGGCTCTCCCAGTAGCGGCGCGCCGTCCGTCGTCAGCGCGCCAAGGCGTGTCGGGCTCAGCGGCCCCAGATGTAGATGCCGCAGAACAGGAACAGCCAGACCACATCGACGAAATGCCAGTACCAGGCCGCTGTCTCAAAGCCGAGGTGCTTGCCCGGCGTAAAGTGGCCACGCTGGGCGCGATACAGGCAGACGGCGAGGAAGAGGGTCCCAACCAGCACATGGAAGCCGTGGAAACCGGTCGCCATGTAGAAGTTGGCGCCGTAGATGTTGCCGGAGAAGCCAAACTCGGCATGGGTGTACTCATAAGCCTGGAAGATCGAGAAGATCGCCCCGAGTGCCACAGTCCCCACCAAGCCCCAGACCAGATCGAGGCGCTTGCCCTCGATCAGCGCATGGTGGGCGTAGGTCACGGTGCAACCCGAGAGCAGCAGGATCAGCGTGTTGATCAGCGGCAATTCCCAAGGATTGAAGGTGACGATGCCCTCGGGCGGCCACAGACCATCCATGGGAAAGATGGCGTGCTTGAAGAAACTCCAAAACCACGCGACGAAGAACATCACCTCCGAGATCACGAACAGGATGAAGCCCATGCGCAACCCGATGGCGACGACGGGCGTGTGATCGCCGGCCCTGGATTCGCGCACCATGTCGGCAAACCAGACGTACATGCTGTAGAGCACAACCGCAAAACCCGCGGCCATCACCCAAGGCGTGACGTCGTGGAAGAACAGCACCGAGCCCGTCAGCAGCAAGAAGGCGCCGACCGAGGCCAGAAACGGCCAGAGGGAGGGTTCGATGATGTGGTAGTCGTGGTTCTTTTCGTGGGCCATTGCGGGTCTCCCAGGGGGCGTTTTCGCCCGTTATTAACGGCTTGGCCGGCGGGGTGGTCTTAGTCGGGGCGGTTTCAGTCGAGGTTGGCGCCGAGCATGGCGCGATCCTCGGCTTCGTGGAAGGTGTACGAAAGGGTGACGGTGTGCACGCCTTCGGTCTCGCGGTCGTCGATCATATCGGGATCGACGTAGTAGGTGACGGGCATGACGATGCTCTCGCCCGGCGCCAATGTCTGGCGCTGGAAGCAAAAGCACTCGATCTTGACGAAATAGCCACCCATGGAAAACGGCGAGACGTTGTAGGAGGCGGTGCCGGTCACTGGGCGGTCGGTCGGGTTGTGGGCCTCATAAAAGGCCAGTCCGGTCTCGCCCACGCGCAGTTCGTGGGTGGTCTTGAGCGGCTTAAACCGCCAGGGCATGTCGCGGTCGGTATTGGCGTCAAAGCGCACGGTGATGGTGCGATCGAGCACCAGATCGGAGGCGCGATCGGCAACCTGGGGCTCGCCGCCAAAGCCGGTGACGCGGCAAAACCAGTCGTAGAGCGGCACGGCGGCAAAGGCCATGCCGAGCATGCCAAAGGCGACACCGACAAGCGGGATGGCCTTTTTGGCCAGGTCTTTCGAGCTGGGGACGTGTGAGGCCATTTATTGCTCCTCGGGCGGGTTGACCGCCTTGATGAAGCCGTCGATCCAGGCCCCGCCTTGGCCTGCTGAGGGGTTGCCGACAATGCCGCCGCCACCGCCGAGCTTGACCACGGTGACGAGAAACAACATGGCGACAAAGCCGAGCAAGACGGCCAGCACGCCGATGTTGCGGCCACGGCGGCGATCGTGGAGTTCGTGTTCGCGTTGCATGGGCGCCTCCTTACCGTTTCAAAACTTCTGCCGTCTCAAAACAAGGTGGGCCAGCCCGGCAGCGCGCCCAGAAGACGCAGTGCCGCATCGCCGATCAGCGCGCCGAAGATGGCAAACAGATAGGCGATGGAGACCAGGAACAGGCGCTTTTCGGCGCGGAAGCCGTCGGCCTCGGCGCTGCCTGGCGCGCGCCGCGCCACCCGCCAAGCCCAGAGCGCAAAGGCGCCGTTGGCGGCGAGCGCGACCACCAGCGTGATCGGCCCTCCGGCGGTGGTGAAGGCAAGCAACAAGGGCGCCGGCACCAGCGCTAAGGTATAGAGCCAGATCTGACGCCGCGTCTCGGCCTCGCCCGCCACCACAGGCAGCATGGGCACGCCGACGCGGGTGTAGTCGTCGTTGCGAAACAGGGCGAGCGCCCAGAAGTGGGGCGGCGTCCAGAGGAAGATGACGGCGAACATCAGCACGGCCTCGACACCGATTTCGCCGGTCAGCGCCGCCCAGGCGATCATCGGAGGAAAGGCGCCTGCCGCACCGCCGATGACGATGTTTTGCGGCGTGGCGCGCTTGAGCCACATCGAATAGATCACGGCGTAGAAGAAGATGGTGAAGGCCAGAAGCCCGCCCGCTAGCGGATTGGCCACCACACTCAGCAGCGCCACGGAGAGTATCGAGAGGCCGAGCCCCAGCGCCAACGCCTCCTCAGGCTCGACCAACCCGGCGGGCACGGGACGTCGAGAGGTGCGCGCCATCTCGGCATCGATGTCAGCGTCCCACCACATGTTGAGCGCCCCCGAGGCGCCCGCGCCAACCGCAATGCAGAGCAAGCTGGCAAGGGCAATCACCGGGTGCATCCCGGCGGGGGCTGCGGCCATGGCGGCAAAGGCGGTGAAGACGACAAGACGCATCACCCGCGGCTTCATCAGCGCACAGTAATCGCCAAAGCGCGGCTCGGCGGGAAGGGCGTGGGCTTGGTTGGTGGCGTCGGTCACGATGATCTCTTGGCTGGGATCTTCTAGCTGGCGAGGGCTTGCGCGCGGCGATGGCGGG
>JBCDHK010000184.1:0-7209 GCA_038750185.1 Pseudomonadota bacterium | reverse complement strand
TAGGCTTCTTCGCCGTAGACCTCGCGCATCGCCTCGCGCACCGGCGTCATATCGCCGGAGCGGCGATAATCATCGAGCGCCGCCGACACCGTCTTGCCGAGGCCGGAGGCGGCCCATCCGAGATGGGTCTCCAGGATCTGGCCAACATTCATCCGGCTCGGCACGCCCAGCGGGTTCAACACGATGTCCACCGGCTTGCCATCCTCGAGGAAGGGCATGTCCTCCTCCGGCACCACGCGGCTGATGACGCCCTTATTGCCGTGGCGGCCGGACATCTTATCGCCCGGCTGCAGCTTGCGCTTCACGGCGATGAACACCTTGACCATCTTCATGACGCCCGGCTGCAGATCATCGCCGCGGCGGACCTTCTCCGCCTTGTCGTCGAAGCGGCGATCCAGCTGGCGCTTGGCGGCCTCATACTGTTCCTGCAGGCTCTCCATCTGCTGGACGTCCGCTTCGGCCTCCAGCACGACCTTCCAGAGATCCGCGTCGGGCAGTTCGGCGAGCTTCTCTTCGGTGAGCTTCTCGCCTGCCTTCACGCCGCGCGGGCCTTTCACGGCGGTCTGGCCGGTCAGCTGCTCGCGGAGACGCGCATAGATGTTGCGCTCAAGGATGATCACCTCGTCTTCGCGGTCCCGCGACAGACGCTCGATCTCCTCCTTCTCAATCTGCATCGCCCGCTCGTCCTTATCGACGCCGTGGCGATTGAAGACGCGGACTTCGACCACCGTGCCGTAATCGCCCGGGGCCATGCGCAGCGAAGTGTCCCGCACATCGGATGCTTTCTCGCCAAAGATCGCACGGAGCAGCTTTTCCTCCGGCGTCATCGGGCTCTCGCCCTTCGGCGTGATCTTACCGACCAGGATGTCGCCGGGCTGAACCTCAGCGCCGATATAGACGATGCCCGCCTCGTCGAGGTTGCGCAGCGCGTCCTCGCCCACATTGGGGATGTCGCGGGTGATCTCCTCGGGGCCGAGCTTGGTGTCCCGAGCCGCCACTTCGTATTCTTCGATGTGGACGGAGGTGAACACGTCATCTTTGACGATCCGCTCGGAGATCAGGATCGAGTCCTCGAAATTGTACCCCTGCCAGGGCATGAAGGCGACGAGGATGTTCTTGCCGAGCGCCAGCTCGCCCAAGTCGGTGCTGGGCCCATCGGCCACCACATCGCCGGCTTGCACGTGGTCGCCCACATTCACGAGCGGACGCTGATTGATGCAGGTGTTTTGGTTGGACCGCTGGAATTTACGCAGGCGGTAGATGTCCACGCCCGGATCGCCCGGCTCCATGGGGTCGGTCACCCGGATCACGATCCGCATGGCGTCCACCTGATCGATCACGCCGCCGCGGCGCGCGGTGATCGCGGCGCCACTGTCCCGCGCGACCTTGCTCTCGATACCCGTGCCCACAAATGGCGCCTCAGCGCGCAACAGCGGCACCGCCTGGCGTTGCATGTTGGAGCCCATCAGCGCCCGGTTGGCGTCGTCGTTCTCCAAGAACGGGATCAAGGCCGCCGCCACCGAGACCAACTGCTTGGGCGAGACGTCGATCAGCGTCACGTTCTCGGGCGGCGAGAGCGTAAAGTCACCCCCCTTGCGCGAGGACACCAATTCGGACGTCAGATGCCCATCCTCGGTGAGATCGGCGTTGGCCTGAGCGACCGTGTGGCGCATCTCCTCGGTGGCCGAGAGATAACGCACCTCATCGGTCACCCGGCCATTGTCGACCACGCGGTAGGGCGTCTCGATAAAGCCGTATTTGTTGACGCGCGCAAATGAGGCCAGCGAGTTGATCAAGCCGATGTTCGGCCCCTCCGGCGTCTCGATCGGGCACATGCGCCCGTAGTGGGTCGGGTGGACATCGCGCACCTCAAAGCCCGCGCGCTCACGCGTGAGCCCCCCCGGCCCAAGCGCCGAGAGGCGGCGTTTGTGGGTCACCTCGGAGAGCGGGTTGGTCTGGTCCATGAACTGGCTAAGCTGCGAGGAGCCGAAGAACTCCCGCACCGCCGCCGCCGCCGGTTTGGCGTTGATGAGATCCTGCGGCATCACCGTGTCGATATCGACCGAGGACATGCGCTCGCGGATCGCGCGCTCCATACGGAGCAGACCAACGCGATACTGGTTTTCCATCAACTCACCGACCGAGCGCACCCGGCGGTTGCCCAGGTGGTCGATGTCGTCGATCTCGCCGCGCCCATCGCGCAACTCGACCAGCGCCTTGACGACCGCGAGAATATCCTCACGGCGCAGCGTGCGCTGAGTATCGGGGGCATCCATCTCCAGTCGCATGTTCATCTTGACGCGACCGACCGCCGAGAGGTCGTAGCGCTCGGGATCGAAGAACAGCGATTGGAACATGGCCTCCGCCGCATCTATGGTCGGCGGCTCACCGGGGCGCATGACACGGTAGATATCGAGCAGCGCCTGCTCACGGTCGCGGTTTTTGTCCGCGGCCATGGTGGTGCGGATGTAGGCGCCAACGGTGACGTTATCGATGTCGAGGGTTTGGATTTCCTCAAAACCCGCCTCGATCAGCGCCAATACCACATCCGGGTCAAGCTCGTCGCCCGCCTCGGCATAGATCGAGCCGGTTTCCTCGTTGATCATGTCAACGGCGGCAAAGCGGCCATGGATCGCCTCGAAAGGCGCCAGGATCTCGGTGACGCCCTCCTCTTCAAGCTTGCGCAGCTTGCGCGGGGTGAGTTTTTGCCCCGCCTCGGCCTTCACCTCACCAGAGGACGCCTCGACCAGATCATAAACCGGGGTCGTGCCCTTGAGCCGCTCGGGGTTGAACGGCACCGCCCAGCCCTCGCCATGGCGGCGGTAGGCCACGCGCGTGAAGAAGTGATCGCAAATCGCTTCTTGGTCGAGCCCCAGCGCATAAAGCAGCGTCGAGACCGGCAGCTTACGGCGGCGGTCGATGCGCGCAAACACGATGTCCTTGGCGTCAAACTCGAAATCGAGCCACGAGCCGCGATAGGGAATGATGCGCGAGGCGAACAGGAATTTGCCCGAGGCGTGGGTCTTGCCCTTGTCGTGATCGAAGAACACACCCGGCGAGCGGTGCATCTGGCTGACGATCACCCGCTCGGTGCCATTGACGACAAACGTGCCGTGCTTGGTCATCAGCGGCATGTCGCCCATGTAGACGTCTTGTTCCTTGATATCCTTGACCGAGCGCGCGCCCGTATCCTCCTCGACCTCGAATACGATAAGCCGCAGCGTCACCTTGAGCGGCGCGGCATAGGTCATGTCGCGTTGCTGGCACTCTTCGACGTCGTACTTGGGCGGCTCCAACTCATAGCGCACGAATTCGAGCACTGCGGTCTCGTTGAAGTCCTTAATCGGAAACACCGACTGAAAAACGCCCTGGATACCCTCGCCATCGATGGACTGGCCATGGTCGCCGCTATCGAGGAAGTAGTCATACGACCGTTTTTGCACTTCGATCAAATTCGGTAGCTCAGCGACTTCACGAATGTTGCCGAAGAACTTCCTGATCCGCTTGCGGCCGGAAAACATCTCGCCCATGTAAACCTCGGGTTTGGTCCTTGCGCGCGAGGCACTGCTGGGGGCGGCAGGCTCGCAGGCTCGACATAGAGCGGTCCCATGCATCGCGCTGGCGGCCCCCGCCACGCTTTTCCGGACCGGACCCGTGTCTTCCAAGTACCTGAGCCCTCAAAAGGCCCGCCAGGCACCGGGAAGAGACGGCAATAGTCCGGCAAGCACAGCACCCGCCGGACCACGGTTATTTAGGCGGCTCTGGCGCTACTACCAGGGCCTAGGCGCCAGATTACGCCCCTCACTTGACCTCGACGTCAGCGCCAGCTTCCTTGAGCTTGGCAGCGATGCTCTCGGCTTCGTCCTTGGCCACGCCCTCCTTGACCGCCTTGCCGCCGGCCTCGACCAGCTCCTTGGCCTCCTTGAGGCCGAGCCCGGTGATGGCGCGTACTTCCTTAATCACGTTGATCTTTTTGTCACCAGCGGACTTGAGGATCACGTCGAACTCGGTCTTCTCTTCCTCAGCCGGGGCCGCGTCGCCGCCGCCAGCCGCACCGGGCATGGCCATGGGCATCATCATGCCGCCGCCAGTGGCAGCCTCAACGCCCCAGTGGTCTTCGAGCATCTTAGCCAGCTCGGAGACTTCGAGCACGGTCAGGGAGGAGAGGTCTTCTTTCAGCTTTTCCAGATCAGCCATGTCTTACTTCCTTACAGTCGGTTGGGTCTCGTCGGCCCGGGTCGCAACAACGCCCGCGGCTCGCCCTCATGCGCCTTCGTTCAGCTTGGCCTCTTGGGCCTTGAGCACGCCGACCAGCTTTTGCGGCGGTGCCTTGAGCACGCCGGCCATCTTGGTGCCGGGCGCCTTGAGCACGCCGACAAACTTGGCCAGGGGCGCCTTTAGCGCTCCGACCAGTCTGGCGCGTAGCTCATCGATGGAGGGCATGTCGGCCAAAGCCTTGACCGCCGCCTCATCGAGCAGCTGAGCCCCGAGCACACCGCCCAAAACCACAAACTTCTGGTTTTTCTTGGCGAACTCGGTAGCGATTTTCGAAGCCGATACCGGATCCTGGCTAAAGCAGATCCCGGTCGGCCCGTTGAAGAGGTCTTTGGCGACCTCCTGGGGCTTGCCATCGAGCGCAATCTTGACGAGCCGGTTCTTGGCCACTTTGAAGCGGGCACCGCCCTCGCGCATGGCATTGCGCAGGGTCGACATCTCGGCCACCGTCATCCCCGAGTAGTGCGCGACAACGATCACGCCCGAGGTGTCGACGATGTCCGAGAGTTCCGCGACAGCGGCGGCCTTTTGAGCTCTATCCACAGTTGCACTCCAGTTGTGGCGGCTGGGCGGGAGTGCCCCTCCGCCGATTGGCAGACCGACCGCAACCCCTTGAGAAGCTGCGAGCGGTCGTCTCGCTCTGCCCCGGGGTGAAACCGTAACCGACCGAAGGCGCGTGGCCCTCGTGCGTATTCCGTTTCCTCGCCCCGTCTATGGCCGGATTTACGCCGCAAAGGGCACCGACCGTCTTGGACAGGTCGGCAGGGCCAGCGCCCCGCCGCAGTCAACCCCGCTTGGCTAGCGGAGATCTCTTGAGCCTTAGGCGGCCGTGCTGAGGCTCTCAAGGCTGAGCGTCACACCCGGCCCCATAGTGGAGCTGAGCGAGGCGCGCTTGAGGTATTGGCCCTTGGCGCCGCTTGGCTTGGCGCGGTTGACCGCCTCGACCAGGGTGCGGATGTTCTCAGCCAGCTTCTCGGCCTCGAACGAGGCCTTGCCCACGCCCACATGCACAATCCCGGCCTTCTCGGCGCGAAACGTCACCTGGCCGCCCTTGGCATCCTTGACGGCCTGAGCGACGTCCATAGTCACAGTGCCGATCTTGGGGTTGGGCATCAGGCCACGCGGCCCGAGCACCTTACCGAGGCGCCCGACCACCGGCATCAGATCCGGCGTGGCGATGCACTTATCGAACTCGATGGTGCCGCCCTGGACCGTCTGCATCAGGTCCTCGGCGCCGACGATGTCCGCACCCGCCGCCTCGGCCTCCTCGGCCTTGGGGCCGCGGGCAAACACCGCCACACGCACCGTCTTGCCGGTACCGTTCGGCAACGTCACCGCACCGCGCACCATCTGATCAGCGTGGCGGGGATCAACGCCAAGATTGAGCGCCAGTTCCACCGTCTCGTCGAATTTGACCTTGGCGTTGGCCTTGATCATCGCCACCGCCTCATCGAGCGACAGCGTGGTCTTCTCGCCGATGGCTGCGCGAGCGGCTTTCATGCGCTTGGAGGGTTTGGCCATTACTTCACCTCGATGCCCATGGATTTGGCACTACCCAAGATGATCTGCATCGCCGCCTCGACCGAGTTGGCGTTGAGGTCTTGCATCTTGGCCTCGGCAATCTCGCGCACCTGCTTGACGGTGACGGTGCCGGCAGTGGCGCGCCCGGGGGTCTTGCCGCCCGATTTCAGCTTGGCCGCCTTCTTGAGATAGAACGACGCGGGCGGCGTCTTGATCTCAAAAGTGAACGACTTGTCGGCATAATAGGTGATGATGGTCGGGCACGGCGCACCCGGCTCCATCTCCTGGGTCTTGGCGTTGAACTCCTTGCAAAACCCCATGATATTGATGCCGCGCTGACCGAGCGCAGGCCCAATGGGGGGCGAAGGGTTTGCCTTTCCGGCAGGCACCTGAAGCTTCAGGCTGCCGACGACTTTCTTGGCCATTGCGACCGTTTCCTCATCCACTGGCCCGCCGGCGCGCCGGGGGCCCTGCTACGGGAGGTGGTGCGGACCCAGACAGCGCGCCGCCCAGACCCTCCCACCGCGGGGTTCCCCTTGGGGAGCGCTCAGGCCGCTTTGGAGACCTGGGCGTATTCCAGATCGACAGGCGTTGCCCGCCCGAAGATCGACACCGACACCTTGAGGCGCGCTGCCGCCTCGTCGACATCTTCGACCATACCAGTGAAGCCCTCGAAGGGGCCGTCCGTCACGCTGACCTGCTCGCCGATCTCGAAGGTGATCGCCGGGCGCGGACGCTCCAGCCCCTCCTCGACCTGGTTGAGCAGACGCGCGACCTCCTTGTCGCGGAGCGGCATCGGCTTGCCCTGGGGGCCGAGGAAGCCGGTGACGCGCGCCGTATCCTTGATCAGGTGATAGGCGCGATCGGTCAGTTCCATGCGCACCAGCACATAGCCCGGCATAAAGCGCTTCTCGACCTGGACTTTCTGGCCGCGGCGCACTTCGGTGACCTCTTCAGTGGGCACCAAGATGTCCTCGATCTCGTCTTGGAGTGCGTTTTGTGCGACCGCCTCGCGGATCGACTCGGCCACCTTCTTCTCGAAGTTGGACAGCACGGCCACCGAATACCAGCGCTTTGCCATCGAGTTCCTTCTCCGACCGGTGGGCGAGGCAGCCAGATCGCGGCGCGCTCGCACGGGGTCCGGCCCGCCGTCGTTCATTACACGCTACTGCGCTATTACACGTTGCTGCCCGCTACCGACAGCAGGCGCACCGACCACATCGGCACGCCTCAGATGCTTTGCATGCGCGTTCTTAGCGCCGCTGCAGTGCGGAAATCAAGGGGGGCATCCCGAATAATGCAGCGATTAATGCGGCCAGATCCCCAGCCCGCAGAGCAGGGTCAAAACGAGAGCAAAAACTCCACCACCGTGGACAAGAATTGATCGACCACAAAGAAGAAGATCGCCACCAG
>JBCDHK010000183.1:0-7259 GCA_038750185.1 Pseudomonadota bacterium | reverse complement strand
TTGTGGTAAAGATTGGCTTAACACCACACGGCGTTCTTCACTCGATACTAAGGAACAACCGATGCGCCTCGCTCTGCTCGCCCTCCTCGCCGCCCCTGCGCTTGCCGGAGAAGCCGATGTCCTCGCCGTCGATGCGCGCCAAAGCGGCTCGGGCTGGCGCTTTGAGGTCACGGTGGCCCATGCCGACACCGGCTGGGACCACTACGCCGATGCTTGGCGCGTGGTGGCGCCAGACGGCACGGTGTTAGGCACGCGCACGCTCCATCACCCCCATGTCGATGAGCAGCCGTTCACGCGCGCGCTCTCGGGCGTGGCGATCCCGGAGGACGTGGAGCGGGTGATCGTCGAGAGCCACGACAGCGTCCACGGCTGGGGCGGCGCGCAGGTCGAGGTGGTGTTGGAGCGGTAATACGTCTTAGGCGGCGCGCGCCTCCAGGGCCGCCAGGACCGCATCACCCATGGCGGCGGTGCTGATCGGCTCCACGCCGGCCTCCCCCGCCAGATCGGCGGTGCGCAAGCCCTGGGCGAGCACATCCTGCACCGCGCCCTCAAGCCGATCGGCCTCAGTGCCGAGATCGAACGAATAGCGCAGCGCCATGGCAAAGCTGAGGATACAGGCGATGGGGTTGGCCTTGCCCTGCCCCGCAATGTCGGGCGCCGAGCCGTGCACGGGCTCGTAGAGCGCTTTGGGGCGGCCGTTCTCGGCAGGTGCACCAAGCGAGGCCGAGGGCAGCATGCCGAGCGAGCCGGTCAGCATGGCGGCGGCGTCCGAGAGCAGATCGCCGAAGAGGTTGTCGGTCACGATGACGTCGAACTGCTTGGGCGCGCGCACAAGCTGCATGGCGCCGGCATCGGCGTACATGTGCGAAAGCGCGATCTCGGGATACTCGGCAGCGTGGACTTCGCTCACCACCTGGCGCCACAGCACCCCCGACTCCATCACATTGGCCTTTTCCATCGAACAGACCCGCCCCGCACGCCGTCCCGCCAACTCGAAGGCCGAGCGCGCGACCCGCGCAATCTCGCCCTCGGTGTAGCGCTGGGTGTTGATGCCGACACGCTCGTTACCTACGGTCTCGATCCCGCGCGGTGCGCCGAAGTAGATGCCCGAGGTCAGCTCGCGCACGATCACGATGTCGAGCCCGGCCACCACCTCGCGCTTGAGCGAGGAGTAGTCGGCCAGCGCATCAAAACATTGGGCGGGGCGGAGATTGGCGTAGAGATCCATCTCCTTGCGGAGCCGCAGCAGGCCACGCTCGGGCTTCACCGAGAAGTCCAGATCGTCGTACTTGGGCCCGCCGACCGCCCCCAGCAGCACCGCATCCACCGCCTGGGCGCGCGCCATGGTCGCATCGGTGAGCGGCGTGCCATGAGCGTCATAGGCCGCCCCACCCACCAAGCCCTCCTCAACCGCAAAGTCATGGCCCTGGCCCTTGAACCAAGCGACAACGCGCGAGACCTCGGCCATTACCTCGGGGCCGATGCCATCGCCGGGCAGGATCAGCAGGGTCATGGTCATGGGCTCTCTCCGAATAGGGGCACGCATCGGAAGTTTCGTTTGCGCCAAAGCCTGGCCGGGATCAAGCCGCCTTGGCGCACCAGCCACCCCGCGCCCCACACCGTGCTGAGGGGCTCAGCGTGGGGCGCGCTGGCAAACCCTGTGGTGTGGCGTACATTTCGCTCATGGCGCGACACACTGGCACATCCTGCCACGCGCCGGCGTTTGCATTGGAGGTCCGGTATTTTGGCGCGCGTGCCCCTTTCGCCGACAGCAACCCCCTCGCCCTCGCCTGCCCCGGTGGCGGCGGCTTTTGCCGCTTTGTTGGATGGGCTCAGCGACGGCGTGCTCGTGTTTGGCCCGGATCGGCGCTTGAAGGCATTCAACGCCAGCTTTTGCCGTCACTTCGGCTTGGACGCCGGGGCGATTGCGCCAGGTGATACGTTAGAGCGCGTCCTGCGCACTGTGGCGGCGCGTGGTGGGCTCGATTGCACCTCGTCGGTGGAAGAGGCTGTGCGTCTGCGCCTTGCCATCTGGGGCTCGGAGCAGGACCGGCGCGAGCGGCGCTATCTCGCGGATGGGCGGGTGTTCGATATTCTGCGCTCGCGCACGCCTGAGGGCGATATCATGTCGGTGCATGTGGATGTGACCGAGGCTTTGGCGCGCGAGCGCAGCCTGGAGTTGCAGCGCGTCTACATGGAGAGCATCCTAGAGAACATCGAGGATGGGGTCGCGCTGGTCGATGGCGACGGCACTTATATCGCCTTCAACACCCGCTTTCTGGAACACTTCCGCGTCGATCCGGCCAAGGTGCGCTGGGGGATGCACTTTGAGGAACTGTATCTGCTGTTTGGCGATCTCGACACGCTGGAGGGGCCTGCGCGCGAGGCGGCCCTCGCGCAGCGCCGCCGCTTTATCACCGATCCCAAGCGCACTCTGGTCGAGCGCCGGTTGCACGACGGGCGCACCATCCGGGTGCTCAAGTCGCTGTTGCCGGCGGGGGGCTGTGTGCTGACCACGCGCGACATCACCGAGGAGCTGCGCCGCACCGAAGCGCTGGAGCGCGCCCAGGACACCGCCGAGCAGGCCAGCCGCTACAAGTCGCAGTTCCTGGCGCGCATGAGCCATGAGATGCGCACACCCTTGAACGGGGTGCTCGGCATTGCCGCGCTCTTGCGCCAGACCGATCTCGATCCGCGCCAGCGCGAGTTGGTCGAGGTGATCACCGGCTCGGGCACCATGCTGGTGCGCCTGATCGATGATGTGCTCGATCTGGCGCGGGTGGAGGCGGGCTCGGTGGCGCTGGTCGAGCAGGCATTCGATCTGGTGGCGGTGCTGCGCGAGTGCCTGGGGCTGATCGCGCCGGTGGCACGGGCCAAGGGCCTAACCATCGAGCCCCTGGCCGCGCCCGAGCGCGTGCCGCTCGTGCTGGGCGATCCGGTACGCCTTAAGCAGGTGCTGATCAATCTGCTCGGCAACGCGGTCAAGTTCACTGAGACGGGGAAGGTCTCGGCGGCGCTCGATGTGGCGCTGGCTCTGCCTGATACACAAAGCGATCAGCCCCCAGAGCCGGGCGGGCGACACTGCTATTGCTGCATTCGCATCTCCGACACCGGAATCGGCATTCCCAAGGCCAAGCGCGAGGAGATCTTTCACCAGTTCTACCAGATCGAGCGCAGCGACAAGGTGTTTCTCGATGGCAGCGGCTTGGGGCTGGCGATCACGCGCACGCTGCTCGATGCCATGGGCGGCACCATCGCGGTGGTCGATGTGGCTGGGGCGGCGACGACGTTTGAAATCCGGCTACGGCTAGCGCTGGCGCATGGCCGACGGGACAGAGAATAGCGCCACAGCGGATCGGGTTGGTTGCTATCTTGCAAAGCGGAGCGCATGATCCAGGTTGACAGAGCTATACATCAAAGATTTCATTTAGATATAAAATACATTTTGCTGCAAAAACCCATATAAATTAGAATATATTTTGTAAGATGCTGCCTTATTCTTAAGAGAGGAGCCAAGCATGAGAGTATCAACTTTAACGGGTGTCGCGCTTATCCTCCTACCCGCAACGGCCAGTGCCGTCACCTCGACCACGGCGACCAGCGATGCCGCGGCGCTTGCCCAGTCGCTGCTGGGCGCCAATACCGATGTCACCATCAACTCCGCCACGCTGACCGGCGATGCTGGGGTCGCTGCGGGATTTTTCTCGGGCGGGCTTACCTCGATTGGTCTGGCTGAAGGGGTGATCTTGTCGACGGGCGATGTCGCCGATGCACCTGGTCCCAACACTGTGGACAACGTGCAGACCGATCTACTCGGTGACGACATCATCACATTGGCAATCGAATTCACCACCCAGACTGGCGATCTGTTTTTCAACTATGTCTTTGCCTCAGATGAATACAATGAATTTGCCAACAGCACCTTTAACGATGACTTCCAGTTTATCCTGAACGGCACCACCAATATCGCTTTGATCCCGGGCACGACCACACCGGTCTCGATCAACACCGTCAATGGCGGCAATCCCCTTGGCACCAGTCCTGTCAATGAGCAATTCTTCAACAATAATGACCTAGACGATGGCGGCCCGTTCTTCAACGTCGAGTACGACGGCTTCACCGACGTGTTCACCGCTGCGGCCACCGGGCTTGGCATCGGCAGCACCAACCTGATCCAACTGGTGGTCGAGGATATCGGCGACGACATCTTCGATTCGGCGGTGTTCATTCAGGGCGGCTCCTTCGGCGGCACCGAACCGCCCGCCCCGCCGCCGATCCCGCTGCCGGCAGGTTTGCCGCTGATGCTGACCGCGCTGGCCGGGCTGGCCTTGGTGCGCAGGCAGGCCGCCAAGCCCACCGCCTGAGGGTAGGGTTGCGACACTTGCTGCACCCCGTGGCGTTACGTAGGGCAGCCCCCACCACCAGTGCGCCCTGAGCCGAAGCACACCCAGCCTCGGTGCGGAGTGCTCATGTCATGTCCGGCGCCAACACACCAAAGCGCGCCAGAAACGCCGCCTTGACCGTGCCCGTCGGCTGGGCGGCGATGCGGATCGTCTCAGCGCCGCGAAAGCGTGGGCGGGTGAAGATGCGCCGCGCTTCCTCCTCGGCAAAGCCCGCGATCTGGGTTGCCTCCAGCCAGGCCGAGGCGCGGTCGGCGCGCTTGATCAGCTTGGCCCAGGGCTCTGACACCGCCACAGGCAGGCCAAAGCGGCGATGGACGGCAGCCTGCAAGCGCTCCTCGAAGGCGCGGTAGTCGAGCCCGAGTGCCGCCTTGAACGGGCTGATCATATCGCCGACCACATACTCGGGCGCATCATGTAAAAGCGCCGCCAAGCGCAAGCCCTTTGGCGCGCGCGGGTTGAGGCGCCCGACGATCTCCTCGACGAGCAGCGAATGCTCGGCCACCGAATAGGGCCACTCGCCAAGCGTCTGCCCATTCCAGCGCGCCACGCGCGAGAGGCCGTGGGCGATGTCCTCAATCTCGATGTCGAGCGGCGAGGGGTCGAGCAGGTCGAGCCTGCGCCCCGAGAGCATCCGCTGCCATGCCCGCGCTTGCATCGGCTGTATCGTTTGCTGTGGCTTCTGTTGGGGTGGATAATCCGGCGGGGGTTGGATTGTCGAGGTGGCGTGGCAATCCAGGTTGCGTGTGCGAAGCGTTGTCGTCTTGCCTTTGCGCTGCTATGGGACTGCCAACGCGTCCTCCCAGAGCAAGGTACGGGCGCTTATTCAATACGCACTTCCAAGGAGGCACCCATGCCCGATTATGCCATCGCCGATCTGGCGCTTGCCGAATACGGCCGCAAAGAGATCGCCATCGCCGAGACCGAAATGCCCGGCCTTGTCGCTGCGCGTGAGGAGTTTGGCGAGAACAAACCGCTCAAGGGCGCGCGCATCTCCGGCTCGTTGCACATGACCATCCAGACGGCAGTGCTGATCGAGACGCTGACCGCGCTCGGTGCTGATGTGCGCTGGGCCTCATGCAACATCTTCTCCACCCAAGACCACGCCGCGGCGGCGATTGCAGCAGGGGGCATGCCGGTCTTTGCGATCAAGGGCGAGAGCCTGGAGGACTACTGGCGCTATACCGACCAGATCTTCCAGTGGCCCGACGGCGAGCCCACCAACATGATCCTCGACGATGGCGGCGATGCGACCATGTACATCCTGCTCGGCGCCCGCGCCGAGGGGGGTGATACGGCCTTCATGTCCACGCCCGGCTCGGAGGAGGAGGAGTACCTCTTCGCCCAGATCAAGCGCCGCCTGGAGGCGTCGCCCGGCTGGTTCACCAAGCAGCGCGAGGCGATCAAGGGCGTGACCGAGGAGACCACCACCGGCGTCAACCGTCTCTACCAGCTACAGAAAAAGGGCGAACTGCCGTTTCCGGCGATCAACGTCAACGACTCGGTCACCAAGTCCAAGTTCGACAACAAGTACGGCTGTAAAGAGAGCCTCGTCGACGGCATCCGCCGCGGCACCGATGTGATGATGGCCGGCAAGACCGCGGTGGTCTGCGGCTACGGCGATGTGGGCAAGGGCTCGGCCGCGTCGCTGGCCGGGGCCGGAGCCCGCGTCAAAGTCACCGAGATCGATCCGATCTGCGCGCTGCAGGCCGCCATGGACGGCTTTGAAGTGACCACGCTGGAGGAGGCGCTGCCCACGGGCGACATCTTCATCACCACCACCGGTAACAAGGACGTGATCCGTCTCGAGCACATGCGCGAGATGAAGGACATGGCCATCGTCGGCAACATCGGCCACTTCGACAACGAAATCCAGGTGGCGGCGCTCAAGAACTTCAAGTGGACCAACATCAAGCCCCAGGTCGACATGGTCGAGTTTCCGAGCGGCAACCGCATGTTGTTGCTCTCGGAGGGGCGTCTGCTCAACCTCGGCAACGCGACCGGCCACCCGTCGTTTGTGTTGTCGGCCTCGTTCACCAACCCAGTGCTGGCCCCGATCGAACTGTGGACCCAGGGCGGTGAGTACGGCAACGAAGTCTACGTGCTGCCCAAGCACCTCGATGAGAAGGTGGCGCGTTTGCACCTGGAGAAGCTCGGCGTCAAGCTGACCGAGCTTGACCAGGAGCAGGCCGATTACCTCGGTGTCGCCACCGAGGGGCCGTTCAAGCCCGAGCACTACCGCTACTAATGGGATGGGGGGCCTGTCCCCCTACCCTTCCAATTCTACCGAGGGGAGGACGGGAAAGAACGTCCCCCCCGACCAAAGCCCAAACCAGCGTTCGCCGTCGCGCTCCTCATGGGCGCCGATATCGGCTAGTCGGTAGAAGCTCTTACGGTCGATCAGCGCCTCCAGCCCGCGCCTGACATGCACATAAGGCGCGGGCTCGCCCGTCTCGGCGTCGCGCACGATGCGGATCGGGTTGCCGGGGCCGGCCTCGGTTGTATCGCCCACATTGGTGGTGAAGATTAGACGCTGCGCGGCGCCCGTGCCTTCGGCGTGGAAATCGACTGCCACGAAGGGTGCATCGTCGACGGTGATGCCGATCTTCTCGACTGGAGTAACCAAATAGTAACGATTGTCCTCCAGCTTGAGAACAGACGCGAACAGTTTGACGAGCGCCTCCCGCCCGATCGGCGTGCCCAGATACCACCACTGGCCGTCACGGGCGATGCGGATATCCAAATCGCCGCAAAACGGCGGGTTCCAGAGATGGACGGGTGGTGGGCCCTTGGCGGCCTTGGCGGCAGCGCTCACGGCGCGGGCGAGGTTGTCTGCCGCGCCGGGGTCGTGACGGGGAT
>JBCDHK010000182.1:0-7267 GCA_038750185.1 Pseudomonadota bacterium | reverse complement strand
GGTCGGTATGCATCGTCTCTACCACCTGCCGCTGTCGGCGTTTTGCCGCAAGATCCGCCTGGTCCTGGCGGAAAAGCGCATCGAGGCCGAACTGATCGAGGAACGCCCCTGGGAGCGCCGCATGGATTTCCTGCGCCTCAATCCGGCAGGACAGGTGCCGGTGCTGATCACCGATACGGGGCGCACGCTGGCCGGCTCCAACCCGATCTGGGAGTACCTGGAAGAAACCCACCCCGAGCCGCCGCTCCTGCCCAAGGATGCGCTGGCGCGTGCCGAGGTACGCCGCCTCGTCGATTGGTTCGACGATAAGTTCGATACCGAGGTCACGCAGAACCTGGTGTTCGAGCGTGTGACCAAGCGTCTGGCCAAGCTGGGCTATCCGGATGGGCCGGCGCTGAAGGCCGGCAGCCGCAATATCCGCGTCCATCTCGACTACCTGACTTATCTGCTTGAAAGCCATAACTGGCTCGCGGGGCCACGCATGAGCATGGCCGATCTGACAGCTGCTGCCCATTTCTCGTGCCTCGATTATCTGGGCGATGTGCCTTGGGAGGAGTACCCGGCGGTCAAGGATTGGTATGCGGTGATGAAGTCGCGCCCGTGTTTTCGCGGGCCTTTGGCCGACCATCTGCCGGGGTTTCCGCGCCCGCCCGCGCACTACGCCGATCCGGACTTTTGAAGCGCCCGCCCCATCTTGCGTGCTGAGAGGCCCCCTTGAGCCCGAGCATCGCACCGCCATGGACGCATCCGCCCTGCCCCAAGCCCGCACCGATCTCAAGGCTGCACTCCTCGCAGAGGCACGGGCCGTGGGGTTTGGCGATGTGGGCGTCACGGCGCCCGGAGCGATTGCGGCAGCGGGGTCGCGGCTGCGTCAATGGGTTGGCGAGAACCACCACGGCGAGATGGCCTGGATGGAGAGCCGTCTCGACTGGCGCGCCGATCCGCGCACGCTCTGGCCCGAGGTGCGCTCGGTGGTGATGCTGGCCGAGAACTATGCGCCCGAGCAAAACCCCCTTGCCACACTGGCAAAGCGCGAGCGCGGGGCGATCAGCGTCTATGCCCAGGGGCGCGACTACCACGATGTGGTGAAAAAACGCCTCAAGCGCCTTGGGCGCTGGCTGATCGAGCAGGCAGGCGGCGAGATCAAGGTGTTCGTCGATACCGCGCCGGTGATGGAAAAACCGCTCGCCCAAGGCGCAGGGCTCGGCTGGCAGGGCAAGCACACCAATCTGGTCTCGCGCGAGCTTGGCTCGTGGTTTTTTCTCGGCGCACTCTTCACCACGCTGGAGTTGGAGCCCGATCCCCCCCATCTCGACCGCTGCGGCTCGTGCCGGCGGTGTCTCGATGTCTGCCCGACGGCGGCTTTTCCCGCGCCCTATCGGCTCGATGCCAGGCGGTGCATCTCGTATCTGACCATCGAGTTGAAGGGGGCGATCCCGGTGGAGATGCGCGCGGCCATCGGAAATCGCATCTACGGCTGCGACGACTGCTTGGCCGTCTGCCCCTGGAACCGCTTCGCCCAGGCTGCTGAGGAGGCCGGGCCTTATGCGGCGCGCGCGGGCAACGATGCGCCGGCCTTGGCCGAGCTTGCCACGCTCGACGATGCCGGGTTTCGCCAGCGGTTTTCCGGCTCGCCGATCAAGCGGATCGGGCGGACGCGGTTTTTGCGCAACGTTGCGGTGGCAATCGGCAATTCGGGCGCAGCGGGGTTGGTGCCGACAGCGCGCCGCTTGGCTGCCGACGCCGATCCGCTGGTGGCTGAGCACGGCGCTTGGGCGCTCGCGCGGCTGCTGGAGCAGGACGCGCGCCCAACCGCGCCTTGAGTGCAGTGCAACACCGGCTTGACGCAGCCGCGAAGGCGGGCATGATGGCGGTGTGACCAAGCCTCTCTTGTTTTCCTTCGGCCACGGCTATTCGGCCCAAGCCCTCGCCCGCCGCCTGCTGGCGCAAGGCTGGCGCGTGATCGGCACCACGCGCTCCGAGGACAAAGCGGCTGCGATCCGGGCGAGCGGTGCCGAGGCGCTGCTCTGGCCGGGGGAGGACGTCGCGCCTGCGCTTGCCGAGGCCACCCATGTGCTGCTCTCGGCTGCGCCCACAGAGGCGGGCGATCCGGTGCTCTTGGCCTATGGCGAGGCGCTGCGGGCGGCGGCGGCGCGGCTGCAATGGGTCGGCTATCTCTCGACCACGGGTGTTTATGGCGACCGCGGCGGGGGGTGGGTCGATGAGGGCGATCCTTGCCACCCTGCCACGCGGCGCGGCCAGTGGCGCCTCGATGCCGAGAACGCTTGGCTGGCGCTCCACCGCGAGGCGGGGTTGCCGGTGCATGTGTTTCGCCTGGCCGGCATCTATGGCCCTGGGCGCGGGCCGTTTGCCAAGCTGCGCAACGGCACGGCGCGGCGTATTCTAAAACCCAATCAGGTGTTCTCGCGCATCCACGTCGAGGATATCGCCGCCGTACTCGCTGCCAGCATCGCCAAACCGGCGCCGGGCACGCTTTATAACGTTTGCGACGACGAACCGGCGCCGCCTGAGGACGTCATCGCCCATGCCGCGGGACTGCTCGGGGTGGCGGTGCCCCCTGGCGAGGATTTTGCCAGCGCCGAGATGCCCGAGATGGCGCGTAGCTTCTATGCCGAATCAAAACGCGTCTCCAACGCCCGCATCCGTGAGGCACTGGGTGTCGAGCTGGCCTATCCCGATTACCGCGCGGGGCTGGCGGCGCTCTTGGCCGAAGAGACGGCCTCTGCTTCGGGCTCCTCCGGCGGCGTGTAGAACACCTGCGCCGCGCCCGCGCTCAAGGCCCCCACGGCACGATCAAACCGCAGATGCGCCAGCGCCGCGCCGCCCGCAGTGCTGTAGAGCGTGCCCGCGGGCTTGCCCGCTTCGGTCAGGATCGGGGTGCCGGGCGCGGCCTCGCCGTCGAGCGCCACCCGCACCAAGCCCTTCCTCAGCGTGGTCTTGTGCTTCATGCGCGCCGTGACCTCCTGGCCGACATAACAGCCCTTGCGGAAATCGACGCCGTGCAGGCGCTCGAAACCGGCCTCCAGGATGAAGGTCTCCTCGGGGATCAGATCGAGCCCGCCCTCAGGCACACCAAGCGCGATGCGCTGGGCGGTGTAGTCCTGCGCGGTGCCCTCAGCGAGGCCCACAGCCGCCAACGCCCCCTCAGGGTCGGGCGTGTAGAGACGCCAGCCGAGACCGGCCTCACGCGGATCTGGCACAGCCCCTGGGAGCACCGGCACGCCCTCGCCCCAGATAAGCGCCACGCCGAGACCCTCAGCGGGCACGATCCTGGCGTCGCGGCGCAGGCAATACATTTTCAAGCGCCGCGCCAGCGCCTCGGCGCGCGTCGCCTCGGTGTCGATCAAGAGGCGCCCGTCTTCAGCCTCGACCAGGAAGAAATCGAACAGGTATTTGCCCTGCGGCGTCAGCAGCGCCGCATAGACCGCCCGCCCCGGCGCCACCTGCTCCAGATCGTTGGTGACCACGCTTTGCAAAACGGCGCGCGCATCCGCGCCCTCCGCCGCCAATAGCGCCCGCTCCAGCGCCACGCGCCCAACCGCTGCCGTCATCGCTGCCTCCCTGTTTTGTCGCATCTTTGTGGAGATAGGCGTCGCACAGGCGCGCTGCGAGCGCTATAACGCCGCCGAAAGGAAAACCCATGACACTGCCGAGCGCCGAGCAGCGCCAGGCCGGGCGCGCCAACCTGGCTTTTCTGGTGTTTCTCGCCACCATGACCTCGATCGTCGCGCTGACCATCGATGCGATCCTGCCCGCCCTCGATGCGATCTCCGACGACCTGGGGTTTGCCCATCCCAATGATCGCCAACTGCTGATCTTTGCCGTCTTCGCGGGGCTTGGCGTGTCGCAACTGGTGTTCGGGCCGCTCTCCGACGCCATCGGGCGCAAGCGCGCCGCCTTGATCGGTTGGGGGCTCTATCTGGCGGGCACGGTGATCGCGCTGACGGCGGTGGCGCCTTGGATGATGTTTGCCGGGCGCGCGCTTCAGGGCATCGGCGCGGGCGGGCCGCGCCTTGTCGCTACGGCCATGGTGCGCGATCTCTATGAGGGCCGCGCCATGGCGCGCATCTTGTCGCTGGTCATGACCATCTTCATGGCCGTGCCGATGATCGCGCCGTTGATCGGCTGGTGGCTCGAAGCGCTGGGCGGCTGGCGGGCGATCTTTGGGCTTTATCTCACCATGGCGATGATCGCGGCGGTTTGGTATGTGGTCGGTGTGCCCGAGACGCTGGCGCCCGAGCGCCGCCGCCCGCTCGCCGTTGCGCCGCTGCTGGCTGCCATGCGCGAAGTGCTCACCAACCGCACCGCCATGGCCTATACCGGCGCGGCGATTTGCACTTTTGCGCCGTTTGCAGTGTTTTTAGCCACCGCGCAGCAGGTGTTGGAGGAGCTTTACGGGCTCGGCGCCTGGTTTCCCTATGCCTTTGGCGCGCTGGCCTTTGCCTTTGCGCTCTCTAGCATGGCCAATGCGCGCTTGGTGATGCGCTTTGGCATGCGCACTCTCAGCCGCACCGGCATGGCGGCGCTGGCCGGGATCGGCGGCTTGGCGAGCCTGATCACGCTGGTGCCCGGCATCGACGGCGTGCCGCCGCTCTGGGTGTTCATGGCGCTGATGGGGGGGATTTTCACCTGCGTCGGCTTGCTGTTTGCCAATCTGAATGCGCTGGCGCTCCAGCCCTTGGGCCATATCGCGGGCACGGCCTCGGCGGTGGTGATGTCGCTCTCGACGCTGGGCTCGGCGCCGCTTGGCTATGCCATTGCCAGCCGTTTCGACGGCTCGCTGACGCCGATGTTCACCGGCTTTTTGATCTTGGGGCTGGTGGGGGCGGGATGTCTGGCGTTGGCGGAGGCGCGCCTGCGCGCGCCCTCGACATGAGCGCGCCGATCTCGGTGGTGGTGCCGGTGCTCGGGGCCGAGGGCCTTGGCCCATGTCTTGCCGCGCTGGCTGAGGGGGTCCTAGAGGGCGCTGTCTGCGAAGTGATCCTGGCCGATGCCGGTTTGGACCCACGCGTCAGCGAGATCGCCGAGGCGGTTGGGGCGGCTCTCGTCACTGCTGAGAAGGGGCGCGGGCGCCAACTGGCAGCCGGGGCCGAGGCGGCGCGGGGGGCGTGGTTGCTGGTCGTGCATGGCGACACGGTGTTAGGCGAGGGCTGGGCGCGCGCGGCGCTGGCCCATCTTCACAACGCCCCCAGGACTGCGGGGTATGCGCGGCTGGCCTTTGACGACACCGCCGTCCTGGCGCGTCTCACGGCTGGCTGGGCCAATCTGCGCTCGGCGCTGTTTGGCCTGCCCTATGGCGACCAGGGGCTGTTGATCTCCGCCGCGCTTTACCGCGAGATCGGCGGCTATCGCCCGCTGCCCCTGATGGAGGACGTCGATCTGGTGCGCCGTCTGGGACGCGCGCGCCTCAAGCCGCTCGCCACCCTCGCCACCACCTCCGCCGAGCGCTACCGCCGCGAGGGCTGGCTGCGCCGCGGTGGGCGCAATTTGGGGACGCTGGCGCTCTATCTGGCGGGCGTCTCGCCGGAGCGCCTGCTCCGGCGGTATGAGCGGCGTTGAGGGTGCGCTTAGAAATCGAACAGCTCGTCGAGCAGACCGCCGCGGCGCTTTTTGTAGGATTTTTCGGGCGCGCGTGCCTGGGGTGAGGAATACGCCTCGGCAACCCGTGGCGTGCCGGCGGAGCGCTCGATGATCTTGTCCAGCTCACCCCGGTCGAGCCAGACACCGCGGCAGTTGGGGCAGTAGTCGATCTCGACCCCCTCACGAACGGTCATGATCAAGGTGACGCCGGGGCAGACGGGGCATTTCATGGCGGGTTCTCCAAGGGTTGCGTGCGGATACAGATGGGAGTGGACGGGCCGGGCTGCAATGCAAAGCCCGTCTCAATCCTGCGCCACGACCCTTAGCGTAACGTTGATCCGTCCGCCGCCCGGCAACAGGCTGCCTTGGCCAAACAGCACCCGGTCGATGCCATGATAGGCCAGACGCGCAGCCCCGCCGAGCACCAGCACGTCGCCCGAATGCAGCATCAGCGAGCGTGTCGGGTCTGAGCGCGCCAGGCCACCGAGGCGAAAGCGCGCCGGATCGCCGAGCGAGATCGAGAGCACGGGCGCATCGAACCGGCCCTCATCGGCGTCGCGGTGGAGCCCCATGCGCGCACCCTCGGCGTACCAGTTGATCAGCGCACAATCGGGCGGGTCGGGCCAGCCGGAGAGCGCCTGCCAGACAGAGAGCACCTCGGCGGGGATCGCAGGCCAGGACCGCCTGGTGAGCGGGTGCTGGGCGACATAAGCGTAACGCCCGCGCTCGATCACCCAGCCGAGCCGCCCAGCAGCACTCATGCGCACCGACATCGGCTTGCCCCAGGCTGTGACAGGGCGCACAAGCGGCGCCTCGGCCACCACAGCGCGCAAGGCGGCAAGCAGGGCGTGCTGGGCCGCCTCGTCGAGAAAGCCCGGCCAATGCTGGGCGCCCTCGGGCAAGGCTGATGTCTTTGAGGCTGGCGTCGTTGCTGTCGTCTTAGCCATCGCGCCTCACCTGCTGGAAGCAGCCCTTGTCGCGGGAAAACCGCGCCACTCGCTTGCCCACTCGCCTCGCAGACCATATATCGCCTCAGTCCGCGGGCGCGACAGTCTCGCGCATGCCGAAGCCTCCGTTTCCCCGTGCCTCGGTTTTAAGGCCGGTGGAGACGAAGGTCAGTCTAATCCAGGGATCGTTTCCGGAGGCCGCGACCGGCTCCGGATCCGCACATCGCCGAAAGGAGCACAAGCCCCCATGTCCAAAGTCATCGGTATCGACCTCGGCACCACCAACTCCTGCGTCGCCATCATGGATGGTAAGGCCGCCCGCGTGGTCGAAAACGCCGAGGGCGCGCGCACCACGCCCTCCATGGTCGCCTTCAGCGAGGACGGCGAGCGCCTCGTCGGCCAGCCCGCCAAGCGCCAGGCCGTCACCAACCCGACCAACACCCTCTTTGCCGTCAAGCGCCTGATCGGGCGCCGCCACAGCGACAAGACGGTCGAGAAGGACAAGGGCATGGTCCCCTACGAGATCGTCGAGGGCAAAAACGGCGATGCCTGGGTACAGGCGCGCGGCGAGAAGTATTCGCCCTCGCAGATCTCGGCCTATGTGCTGCAAAAGATGAAGGAAACCGCCGAGGCCTATCTCGGCGAGAGCGTGCCGCAGGCGGTGATTACCGTGCCCGCCTACTTCAACGACAGCCAGCGCCAGGCCACCACGGACGCCG
>JBCDHK010000181.1:0-7272 GCA_038750185.1 Pseudomonadota bacterium | reverse complement strand
GCCCGCCAAGAGTCCCGCGGCGCCCACGCCCACGAAGACTACCCCGACCGCGACGACGTCAACTGGCGCGTCCACTCGCTGGCCTGGGTCAACGGTAAGGTCGACCTCGGCTCGCGCCCGGTCAAAATCCAGCCGCTGACGCCGGAAAACCAGGGCGGCATCCCAGTCGCGCGCATGGCGCCCAAGGCCCGCGTCTACTGAGGAAGCGGTGGCTAGGTCAGGGCATGGTGCAGTTCGGCGCGGTGTGGGTGCACGCGATCACAGTCGGCATGGATAGTGCACGCGTCGCTGCTTCGTACAACAGCGCGGGCTGCGGGAGTGCCAACTCCACGCCCCGGCTGTGGTGGGTCGTGGCGCTCACCAATCCCTGCCCCGCCGTCGGAATTGCGTAATGTCTGCTGGAGCGATGATGCATCCGCGCTGGTCGGCGCCTGGCACGCGCGGTGTCGAGGAGGTGGGCGAAATCCTTGCCTACCGCCGCGCGCGTGCACTGCGCGAATACACCGCACGCATCGAAGGGTCCGAGACTTACCGCTGCCCGATCTGCGGCTATGAAGGGCCTTTCGCGCCCAAGGCCCACAAGCCCTCGGTATGGTGCCCCCAATGCGACTCGCGCCCGCGCCATCGCCTGCTCCACCTCTGGATGGCGCGCCAGATGGTGCTCCCCCCTGGCGCGCGCGTGCTCCACTTCGCCGCCGAGCCCTGGGTGGGTCCCTATCTGAGCGCCCGCGGCGCCCACTACACCACCGCCGATCTCAATGACCGCTTCGATCTCCAGCTCGACATCACTGCCATGGACCTTCCCGATGGCGCCTACGACATGGTGATCGCCAACCACGTCCTTGAGCACGTCGACGACCGCGCAGCCCTGGCCGAGACCGCGCGCATCCTCACCCCCGGCGGGCAGGCGGTACTCACCGTCCCCCTGGTCGCAGGCTGGGCCGAGACCTACGAGGGCGCCCACCTCGACGCCCCCGCCCGCGCCCAGCGCCTCGGCGATGCCGATCACCAGCGCTTTTACGGCGCCGACTTTCGCACCCGCTTTGCGCAAGCGGGCTTCACCGTCACCACCTTCGCCGCGACCGAGCCGGACGTCTCGACGCATGCCCTGCAGCGCGGCGAGAGTATATTTATCGGACGAAAACCCCCGAGTGGGCTTCCGAGTGCCGACGCCAAAGGAGATAGCAATGGTTGAACTCGCCCTGCCCAAGAACTCGCGCATTCGCAAGGGCAAGACCTGGCCTGCGCCGGACAACCCCAAAGCCCCGCGCACCTTCCGCATCTACCGCTGGGATCCCGACACCGGTGAGAACCCGCGCGTCGATACCTACACCATCGATACCGCCGACTGCGGGCCCATGGTGCTTGATGCCATCATCCACATCAAGTCCACCGTCGATCCCACGCTCACCTTCCGCCGTTCGTGCCGTGAGGGCATCTGCGGCTCGTGCTCGATGAACATCGGTGGTGAGAACACGCTGGCCTGCCTGAAAGGCATCGACGAGATCAAGGGCGACATCGCGATCTACCCCCTGCCCCATATGCCCGTGGTCAAGGATCTGGTGCCCGATCTGACCCACTTCTACGCCCAGCACGCCGAAGTGCAGCCCTGGCTCAAGACCGAGAGCCCCACGCCGCAGAAGGAGTGGAAGCAGTCGCCCGAGGACCGCGCCAAGCTCGACGGCCTTTACGAGTGCGTGATGTGCGCCTGCTGCTCGACGTCCTGCCCCTCCTACTGGTGGAACGGCGACCGCTACCTCGGCCCCGCAGCCCTCCTCCACGCCCGGCGCTGGCTGGTCGACAGCCGCGACGAGGCCACGGGCGAGCGCCTGGACGATCTGGAAGACCCCTTCCGCCTCTACCGCTGCCACACCATCATGAACTGCACCCGGACCTGCCCCAAAGGGCTCAACCCGGCCAAGGCCATCGCCGAGATCAAGCAGATGATGATCGAGCGTCAACTCTGAGGCTTGGCTGCCAGTGCGCCAGCGCTGGCACGCCGGGGCGGGGCTCGACGCCCTGCTCCGGCGGCCCTAAAGCGGTTTCAAGGGAGGTGGAAACACCGACTGACCAGGAAATCGCGGTAAAACGACAGTCTACAGCATTGCGTGTGACCCCACGTTCCCGCGCAATGCTGTAGGGCCTCACGACGCACCGGCGCGTTAATCCCTGCCTGAGGCTGTCATGCTATAGCGTGTAGGCACCAGCGAGGGGAGCACCATGGCCGTCGATTATTACACCTACACCGCCGAGGACGCCATCGGCACTGAGGAGCGCCAGCTCTACGAGCTGATCATGGACTACCGGGCCAGCCTCGGCCTGCCCGCGATCCCGCTCTCGCCCTCGCTCTCCACCGTCGCCGCCCGCCACGCCGTCGACACGGTCGAAAACGTCGGCGCCTATGCCGGCCACGCCTGGTCCGATGCCCCCTACGACAGCAGCGATCCCGACACCTATCCCAATATGTGGGAGGCCCCCCAGCGCCTTGGCACGCCCTACCAGGGCAACGGCTACGAGATCACCACCGGCTACACCGAGGTCGACCGCTTCACGATGACCGCCGAAGAGGCACTGGCCAACTGGCAGTCCTCGCCGCCTCATGATGCGGTGATCACCAATTCCGGCCCCTGGGACCAGCCCTGGCAGGCCATCGGCATCGGCATGGTCGAGGGCATCGCCCATGTCTGGTTCGGCCACGAAACCGATCCGGCGCTGAGCCAGGCCGAGCCCAAGCCCAGTCCCTCGCCCATCAATGCCCTCAGCGACGACGACGCGCGTCTGGTGGCCTATCTCTATGAGGCCGCGCTCGATCGCGACGGCAATATCGATCTGCCGGGCCTCAACTTCTGGATCGACCAGCGCGAAGCCGGCATGAGCGAAGACGCCCTCGCCTTCCAGTTTCTCGACTCGCCCGAGTTCCGCCAGCAGATCGGCAATATCGAGGAGATGTCCGACCAAGACCTGGTGCGCGCGCTCTATCGCAACGTGCTCGATAGAGAGGGCGAGCAGGAGGGGATCGACTTTTGGGTCGACGTGATGGACAACGGCTTTGCCGAGCAATCGCTGGTGCTGGCTTTCGCTAACAGCCCGGAAAACCGCAGCGCCTCGCCCGAAATCGAAACGCTTTACGACAGCGGCAACGGCGAGTGGGCCTTCGCTTGAAGGCCACTCACGGGGGCAGCAAGGCCCTCTAGTGCGCCACCGCCGCGGCCACGCTCTCGTCGATCATCCGCCCCTCGGTGAAGCGGTCGAGCGAGAACGGTCCGGCGATGGCGTCCTCGCCCCTAGCCACCAGCCCCGCCGTGGCAAAGCCCGAGCCCGGGATCGCCTTGAAGCCGCCCGTGCCCCAGCCGCAATTGAGATAGACGTTCTCCACCGGCGTGCGCGAGATGATCGGCGAGCGATCGCCCGTCATGTCGACGATGCCCCCCCACTGGCGCAGCATCTTAAGGCGCGAGAGCATCGGGAAAGTCTCGATGAGCGCTGTCACCGTCTCCTCGACATGCTGGAACGAGCCGCGCTGGGTGTAGTTGTTAAAGCCATCGGCCCCGCCCCCGATCACCATCTCACCCTTGTCGGACTGGCTGAGGTAGCCGTGCACGGTGTTGGCCATCACCACGATGTCGAGACAGGGCTTGATCGGCTCGGAGACCAGCGCCTGTAGCGCCACGCTCTCGACGGGCAGACGAAAGCCGGCCATCTCGGCCAAAACCCCCGAGTGCCCCGCCACCACGATGCAGAGCTTGTCGCAGGTGATCGGCCCGCGGGTGGTCTCGACCCCTTTGACGCGGTTGTTGGGGCGGTCGATGCCCGTCACCTCGCACTTCTGGATGACATGCACGCCCAGGCTCGATGCTGCCCGCGCATACCCCCAAGCCACCGCATCATGGCGTGCGGTGCCCCCGCGCGGCTGCCAGAGCCCGCCCAGCACCGGATAGCGCGGCCCGTCGAGATTGAGGATCGGGCAGAGCTTGGCGATGCGCTCTGGCCCGACCAGTTCGGATTCGATCCCGGCTAAGCGGTTGGCATGGGCCGTGCGCTTCCAGGCGCGCAGCTCGTGCTCGGTCTGGCCCAGCATCAGCACGCCGCGCGGCGAAAACATGATGTTGAAGTTAAGCTGCTGGGAGAGATCTTCGTAGAGGCTGCGCGCCTTCTCGTAGATCGCGGCCGAGCTATCCTGGAGATAGTTCGAGCGGATGATGGTGGTGTTGCGCCCGGTGTTGCCGCCGCCGAGCCAGCCCTTCTCCAAGACGGCCACATCGGTGATGCCGTGCTCCTTGGCCAGATAATAGGCGGTGGCCAGGCCATGGCCTCCACCCCCGACCACCACGACGTCGTAGTGGGACTTGGGCTCGGGACTGGCCCAGGCGCGCTCCCAGCCTTTGTTGTAGGCGAGCGCGTTGCGGGCGACGGCGGCGGCGGAATAGTGCTGCATGGGAACCTCCATCGGCTCTCCCAGCCCTAGCACCGCCAGCCGCCAACGCCCAGGAAAATGCGCCGCCCTGGCGTCTTTGTGCGACACCGGTCGCCTCGAGAGCGGGCGCGCGCGCGCGGCGGGTTTGCGTTGCGCAAACAGACGCACACAGCTACATCAAGTGGGCCAAGGAGATGCCCATGACGCCCTTCGTCGCCGCCGCCATCGCCCTAGCCCTGATCGCCATGGCCTTTGCCGTCGGCCCGCTGTTGTTTGCGCGCACCCCCGACCGCGGACGCGATGTGCGCGAGCGTGCCGTGTTTCGCGACCAACTGGCCGAGCTAGACCGCGATCTCGCCCGCGGCACCATCAGCCAAGCCGAAGCCCAAGGCGCCAAGGCCGAGATCGCGCGCCGTCTGATCGCCGCCGACCAACGCGCCTCGCGCGCCGAGACGCTGGAGGCTGCCCCACGTGCCGCCTCTGGCGTGGCGGCGGTGGCCGCGCTCATCGCTGTGCCCGCACTTGCTGCGCTGGTCTATTTCACCACCGGCACCCCGGGCCTGCCCGATCGCCCCTTTGCCGAGCGCCCAGCCGCCGAGCGCGCCGCCGCCCAACTGGCCGCAGGCGCGCGCCTTAGCCAAGACCAGGCCGAAGCCCTGCGCAGCGCCCAAATCGCCCAAAGCGGTGCGGCCTTCCAGAGCGCCCTCGATACCGCCGAGATGCGCGAGTACGCCGCCCTGATCGCACGCCTCGAACAGATCGTCGCCGAGCGCCCCGAGGAGATCCGCGGGCGCCGTCTGCTCGCCAACGCCTACATGCGCCTGCAACGCTTTGACGAGGCGCGCCAGATCTACCAGCAACTGGCCAGCCTGCTCGGCCCCCGCGCCGAAGCAACCCTCTTTGCCGAGACTGCAGAAGCCATGGTGCTGGCGACGGGCGGCTATGTCTCACCAGAGGCCGAACAGGCCCTCGACCGTGCCCTGGCCCTCGATGGGGCGCTGCCCATGGCGCGCTATTATCAGGGCCTGCGGCTGGCCCAGTCCGGGCGCCCCGAGGAGGCGCTGGCGCTCTGGGCGGCCCTTGAAACCGAGGTGCCCGAGATCGCCCAGTCCATGCCCTGGCTGGCCGATATGCAGGACGAGGTGCGCGCACGCCTCGACACCCCGCGCTCGACCGCGCCCGCCGCCCCCATCCCCGATCCAGATGCCGCCACGGTCGCCGCCATGGCTGATCTGCCCCCGGCTGAACGCCAAGCGATGATCGAGGGCATGGTCGCTCGCTTAGAGGCGCGCCTCACCGACACCGGCGGCACGCCGGAGGAGTGGTTTCGCCTGATCAACGCCTATGACGTGCTCGACCAGCCCGATAACGCCCGCCGGATCTATGCGCTCAGCCAAGAGGCGCTCGACGGCTCGGCGGCCAGCTTCGTGCGCGAGCAGGCGCTGTTGATCGGCGTGGCCGAGTGAGTGCGGCCCTCCACGACGACGTCCTTGCCCTGGCCGAGACGCGAGGGCCGCTGATCGGGCTCGATCTCGGCACCAAGACCATCGGTGTGGCGATCTCGGACGGGCTGCGCCTCAGCGCCACCGCCTTGGAGACCGTGCGGCGCAAGAAGTTCACCCTCGATGCCGAGCGCCTGGCAAGCCTGACCACCCACCGCGGCGTGGTGGCGGTGGTGCTTGGTCTGCCGCGCAACATGGACGGCTCCGAGGGGCCGCGCGCGCAATCGACGCGCGCTTTTGCCCGCAATCTGGGCGCCCATCTCGCCCTGCCCATTGCCTTTTGGGATGAACGCCTATCTACCGTAGCGGCCGAACGCGCACTGTTGGCGGCGGATTCCTCGCGCAAGCGTCGCGCTGAGGTGATCGATGCCGTGGCAGCGGCGTACATATTGCAAGGGGCGCTCGACCGCCTGGCCGCGGCCCACCGCAGCGCTCAGCAGGAAGACTGGCGATGAAAGACAGCGACGACACCCCCGCCCTCTGGCAGCGCGACGAGATCGAGAGCCCTTGTGTGAAGCTGTGCGGATTGCACCCTGAGACCCAGCTTTGCGTCGGCTGTGCGCGCAGCGGGGAGGAAATCGCGGGCTGGTCGGGCTTGGAGGCTGCTGAGCGGCGGCGGATCATGGCTGAACTGCCCACGCGCGTCGCGGTGCCGGGGCGTCGTGGGGGGGCTGCGCAACGACGGGCAAGGTAACCAGGGCCGCTGTGAAATTAACTTTCTACTAACGCGTTCGTGCGAATCTCTTTAAGGTTGTGTCATCAACCTGCGCTTGTGTGGCTCAGGCAAAGCCGTATAAACGAGGCAACGGGGTTGAGTCGTCAGTGCTCCGGCTCAGTACTCCAGTGTCGCGTTTATCGCCCATTGTCGTTGTGAGAGAGGTTCGCATGCTTTTTTGGCCGTTGATGGGCGCAGGTTGCCTGTTGTTCGCACTCCTGACCGCCTCCCTACCCGGTGTCGATGGCACCCCGCCAAAACCCGGCGAAGCACGCACCGTCTTCCTGCTGGTCTTCACCCTCTCCACCCTGTTCTTCGGCACGCTGCGCCTGCTTGTGACGCGCGACTATCGCCCGCTGCGCTACGGCGTCCTGAGCGTCGGTGTCCTCGCAACGCTGACCGTGGCTCACAGCTTCCGCGCCGATCTCGCCTCGATGGTCAACCTCGTGCGCGGCCAGATGGTGCCCAGCCTCGCCCTCAGCCACACAGCCGGCCAAATCGAACTGCGCCGCGGCTGGGACGGCCACTACCGTGCCGATGGTGTGGTCAACGGCCATCCCCTGCGCATGATGATCGACACCGGCGCCTCCATGGTGCTCGTGCCCTATGAGGACGCCGTCGCCATGGGCTTTAAGGCCGAG
>JBCDHK010000180.1:0-7303 GCA_038750185.1 Pseudomonadota bacterium | reverse complement strand
TGATGAACGCGCGCAAGATCACCGCGCTTTTCGTCACCGAGACGCCGCCCCCTGCCCCGCCGCTGGGGCTCGTCCATGTCCACGACTGTCTGCGCGCTGGCGTCGACGGCGCCAGGCCGGGCTAGGCGATGCGCTACGATCCCGCCTTTCGCCGCCTGCGCGCGGTCTCGCGCTACTCGCGCGCGGTGCGGCTGATGAAGATCGCCCTGCCCGTCGCAGCCCTGGCCACGGTGGCGGCGATCTTTGTCGGCGGGCTCCGCCTCGGCCCCGATGCCGATCTGCTTGCCCCCGAGGACATCGCCGTGCTCGGTGCAGGGCTTGCCCTCGACAACCCGCGCTACAGCGGGCGCACCGAAGCGGGCGAGCCCTATGTGCTGAGCGCACGCCGCGCCGTCCCCGACGGTACCGCGCCCCAGGAGATCGACCTCGACACCCCCACCGCCGCCTTCACCCTGGAGGACGGGCGGCGCCTGGACGGGCGCGCCGATACCGGCCGGCTCTACCGCACCGACGAGCGCCTCGATCTGCAAGGCGGCGTCGACATCGAGACCTCCGACGGCTATCGCCTCAAATCCGAGCGCCTGCTGGTCGACATCGCCACCCGCGGCGCGCGCGTGCCCGTGGCCGTGGTCATCACCGGCCCCGAGGGCAGCATCGAAGCCGGCTCGCTGCGCGTGCCCGGAGACGACGCCGCCAACGGCCAGCGGATTTTCTTTGAAGATGGCGTGCGGGTGGTATTACTGCCCGAAGGCGGGCAAAACCGGCCCACTCCCGAGCGCTAGAGAGGCCCGAGCCCATGTTCCGATCCACCACCCCCCTAGCGCTTTTGCTGGCCCTCTTGCTGGTGGCAGGCCACGCCACCGCCCAGAGCAGCCCCTTCGGCGGCTTCAAGCACGACAATTCGCAGCCGATCGAGATCGTCTCCGATGCGCTGGAGGTGCGCCAGGCCGAAAACCTCGCCATCTTCTCGGGCAATGTGCGCGCGGGGCAGGGCACGCTGCGCCTCAGCGCCGATACGCTCCTGGTTTACTACACCCAGAACGGCAGCGACGACACCGGCACCGGCGCCATCCGGCGTCTGCGCGCCGAGGGCGATGTCTTCCTCTCCAACGGCTCGGAAACTGCCGAGGGCGACTGGGGCGATTATGACGTCATCGCCGGCGAGATCGAGATGGGCGTCGAGGCGCCGGGGCGCCAGGTGGTGCTCACCCAAGGGCGCAACGCCGTCGCCGGGCCCTCGCTCACCATCGACACCAACACCGGCGTCGGGCGCATCGAGGGCGGGCGCGTCAAAAGCGTCTTCACCCCCGCCGATGCCAACGCCGATGCGAGCGACGGCAATTGAGCGCATTGCAGACCATCGAACCGGGGCTCTCCGTCCAGGGTCTGGCCAAGAGCTACAGGCGCCGCCCCGTGGTGCGCGATGTCTCACTACACCTGACCCGCGGTGAGGCGGTGGGCCTGCTTGGGCCGAACGGCGCGGGCAAGACCACCTGTTTTTACATGATCGTCGGCCTTGTCGGCCTTGATGCGGGCGAGATCCTGCTCGATGGCATCGACGTCGCCCGCCTGCCCATGTACCGCCGTGCGCGGCTCGGTCTCGGCTATCTGCCCCAGGAAGCCTCGATCTTTCGCGGCCTCACCGTCGAGGACAACCTGCGCGCCGTCCTCGAAGTGGTCGAGCCCGACCGCTACGCCCGCTCGCGGCGCATCGACGCGCTGCTTGGCGAGTTCGGCATCGCCCATTTGCGCCGCGCCCCCGCTTCGGGGCTCTCGGGGGGCGAGCGTCGGCGGGTCGAGATCGCGCGCTGTCTGGCCTCGGATCCTGCCTACATCCTGCTCGATGAGCCCTTCGCCGGCATCGACCCCATCGCGGTGGGCGATATCCGCGCGCTGGTCGGCCACCTCAAGGAGCGCGACATCGGCGTCCTGATCACCGACCACAACGTGCGCGAGACGCTGGAGATCATCGACCGCGCCTACATCCTGCACGACGGCGGCGTGTTGATGAGCGGCAGCCCGGGCGAAGTGGTGCGCGATCCCAATGTGAGAAAAGTGTATTTGGGTGAGGGCTTTCGCCTTTAGGCTGTGCGCGGCGGGAAGTCCGTGCAAAAATCGTGCCCCTTTTGGCCGAAAACCGCTCCCAAGACCGTCACGCGCGCAGACGCCCGGTTGACTGTCAATCCACAGTAGAGCAGGAATCGTTAACCCCGTTGCATCATCGAACCTGAACCGACCCCGCCTACCCTACCCCCGCCTTACCCCACGCCCGCCTTACCCCACGCCCGGACCGACTGCCCCGCAGACCGGCCCCGCGAACCCCCGAGAGCCGAGGCACCGACATGGCCGCAGCATTGCGCCTGGAGCTTCGCCAGAGCCAGCAACTGGTGATGACGCCGCAGTTGCAGCAGGCGATCAAGCTCCTGACATTGTCGAACGTCGAGCTTGGCGCCTATGTCGCGGAGGAGGTCCAGCGCAACCCGCTGCTCGTGGCCGAGGACGGCACGGCCACTGCCGAAGCCCCGCCGCCGCCCGAGCCCGAGCCTCCAGCTGCCGATACCCGCGTCACCGAAGCCGATCCGGGGCTGGCGGCAGAGACCTTCGATACCGGCACAGAAAACCTCTACGACAGTGCGCGTGCCGATCAGGCGCCCCAAGAGAGCCGTCCGCTCTCGGCTGGATCGAGTGCTGGGATCGGCGCGGGCGAGGCGCTGCCCGATCTGGAGAGCCGTCTCAGCGAAGCACCGACACTGCGCGCCCACCTTCTCGCCCAGATCGGCCAGATGCGCGCCGAGGACACGGTGCGCACTTTAGCGCTGACCATCGTCGAGGCGCTCGATGAGGACGGCTGGCTGCGCGTCGATGTCGCGGCGGAGACCGAGGCCGAGGCCGCCACCTTTGCCGTCGCCCTGGCGCTGGTCCAGCGCTGCGAGCCAACCGGGGTGGGCGCGCGCTCCCTCGCCGAGTGCCTGGCGCTGCAACTGGCTGAACGCGACCGGCTCGATCCGGCCATGCAGGCCCTGCTCGACCGCCTCGATCTGATCGGGCGCGGCGATCTGGAGCGCCTGCGCCGCCACTGCGGGGTCGATGCTGCCGACATGGCCGAGATGCTGGCCGAACTACGTGCGCTCGATCCACGCCCGGGCGCGGCGTTCTCCACCGAGGAGCCGGCCAGCATCGTCCCCGACGTGCTGTTGTTTCGCACGCGTGAGGGCGGCTGGCGGGTCGAGCTTAATGCCGAGACGCTGCCGCGCGTCCTGATCGACCGCGCCTATGCGGCCGAGCTCTCGGCCAGCGAGGACACCCGCGCCTTTCTCGCCACCTGCCGCGACAACGCCAACTGGCTGATCCGCAGCCTCGACCAGCGCGCGCGCACCATTTTACGCGTGGCCACCGAGATCGTCGTCCAACAAGACGGCTTCTTCCGCGAGGGCGAGGCGGGGCTGCGGCCACTGTCGCTGCGCATGGTCGCCGATGCCATCGGCATGCACGAATCGACCGTGAGCCGTGTCACCGCCAACAAATACATCGCCACCGAGCGCGGCGTGTTTGAATTGAAGTACTTCTTCACCAATGCGGTCGGCAGCGGCGAGGGCACCTCGGCTGAATCGGTGCGTGCGCGTATTCGCCGCATGATCGCTGCCGAAACCGCCGCCGCCGTGCTCTCGGACGACCGCATCGTCGAGATTTTGCAGCACGATGGCATCGACATCGCCCGGCGCACCGTCGCCAAATACCGCAAAAGCCTCGGCATCGCCTCCTCGGTCGAGCGCCGCCGCCACCACGCCCTGCGCGCCGCTGAGTGACGCTCCCGCGCGTGCGCGCCCGCGTTCCCTAAGAAAATCCGCCGATCAAGACTCCTGACGCCCCAAGCAATCTGCTATATTGACGAGGACGCGGTGGCGCATTTACGTCACCCGCTCAAACCCGCCCACCAGCGCCGCGCACTGCGGGCATGATCGATGAGGCGGGATATCGGGATGGGACGGGGCAAAACGAGCCGGGGCGAGACATCGCAACGCCCCTGCTGCGGCTTACTGCCAGGAGAAGACCATGCATACCAAAGTTTCAGGCAAGCACATCGACGTCGGCGACGCGCTGCGCACCCATGTCGAAGACCGTCTCGCCGGTGCCGTCGGCAAGTACTTCGACCGCCCCGTCGATGCCGCCGCCGTGTTCTCGCGCAATGGCCACGCCTTCAAGT
Organism: Pseudomonadota bacterium; assembly: GCA_038750185.1. Taxonomy (GTDB): domain Bacteria; phylum Pseudomonadota; class Alphaproteobacteria; order Rhodobacterales; family Rhodobacteraceae; genus Thermohalobaculum. The sequence goes on along the minus strand of JBCDHK010000180.1, from coordinate 3,099 downwards.
GCGACGCCTCGGTCCACCTCTCCACCGGGCTGACCGCCAAAGCCGCCGGCCAGCACGCCGATATCTATGCCGCCTTCGAAGCCTCGGTCGAGCGCATCGAAAAGCAACTGCGCCGCTACAAGCGCCGCCTGAAAGACCACAAAGCCCGCGCCGAGCCCTTCCAGGCCGACGCCCATGTCATCGCCAGTCCCGCCGATGAGGACGATGAGAGCGCGCCCCCCGAGGAGGCCACGGGTGAAACCGGGGCCACGGGTGAAAACGGGGCCGAGCCGGTGATCGTCGCCGAGATGAAGCACGACATCCCCTCCCTCAGCGTGACCGAGGCCGTGATGCAGATGGAGCTTGCCCACGCGCCGTTTCTGATGTTCAAGAACCACGCCAACGGACGGCTCAACTTCGTCTTTCAGCGCGATGACGGCAACATCGGCTGGGTCGATCCCGCCCTCGTCGCCGACGCCTGAGCCTTCGCCCTGATCTATCGGTTCGGAAACTCTCGCTTATGAACATCGCCGATCTCGTGACCACCAGCGTCGTGCTGCCCGCCTTGCGCGTTGGCGGTAAGAAGCAACTGTTCCAAGAACTCTCGGCCCGTGCGGCCGAGGCTTATGGCCTCGATGCACGCCGGGTGGCCTCGGAAGTGATGGCGCGCGAGCAGTTGGGCTCGACCGCCATGGGCGGCGGCGTGGCGATCCCGCATGCGCGCATCGAGGGGCTGGAGACCATCGTCGGTGTGTTTGCGCGCCTCGACAAACCGGTCGAGTTTGATGCCGCTGACGGGCGCGGCGTCGATCTGGTGTTTTTGCTGCTTGCGCCGCTCGAAGCCGGCGCCGATCATCTGCGCGCCTTGGCCCGGGTCTCGCGGCTGATGCGCACCGAAGCTTGCCGCGAGAAGCTGCGCTCGACCGCCAAATCCGACGCGCTGTATGCGCTTCTGACCGAGCCCGACGCCGCCTCGCGGGCGGCGTGAGGGGTGGCTGAGGGCGCGCGCCCGCTCAGTGTACGCTGAGCGGCGTCAGATCATTGCGCACCGCCAGCGCAAAGGCCAGCCGCCGATCGGGCGCCAAGGCAATCTGATTGCCCGCCAGATCGTGGATCGCATAGAGCTTGTTGGGCACCTGGCGCAGATGCTCGGGCAGCGTGCTCGGATCGGCCTCGCGCACATAGACGATGCGCTGGGCCTGGGCGGCTGCGAGGGTCTTATCCTGGGACTTGTTCATCTTCGCACTCCTCACGCTTTGGTCGAAATCGCAATGCGCTGCACCGAGACTTCGGGCGACTGGCGCTCCAGATCGATGTGCAGCAGACCGTGATCGAGATGGGCACCGACCACCTCGACGCGCTCGGCCAAGACGAACGAGCGCTGAAACTGACGCGCCGCGATACCGCGGTGGAGAAACACCCGCTCCTCACCCGCATCCGCCTGGCGCCCGCGCACGACCAAATGGCCATCCTCGACGGTGATGCTGAGATCCGGCTCGCCAAAACCCGCCACCGCCAGGGTAATGCGGTAGGCGTCTGCGCCGTTTTGTTCGATGTTGAAGGGGGGATAGCCTTCGGTTCCACCGCGCGCGGCGCGCTCGACCAGTTGGTCGAGTTGCTCGAAACCGAGCAAGAACGGATGCGAAGCTAAAGAGATGCGCGACATGGTTGTCCTCATTGCAAGCGACACCTGGGAGCGGCCCGTTCTCGGCACCGCAGCCTGCGATATGGGCGTCGTGGGGGCATGAGACAAGCCGAACTCTCCACGCGTGAGGCACTCTCGCCGGCGGTGCGGGCGGCGGCGGCAGGATTGCTGACGCTGGCGGCGGGCGTCGGGATCGGGCGTTTTCTCTACACGCCAGTGCTGCCGATGATGGCGGCGGGGGCAGGCCTCGACCCTAGGGCGGGCGGGCTGATCGCAGCGGCCAACTTCGCGGGATACCTGCTTGGTGCTTTGCTTGCGGGCCTATCGGGACGTGTGGGGGCGGTGCGCTGGGTGTTGCTGGGCGCCCTTGGCGTGAGCGCCCTAACCACCGCGGCCATGGCCTTGCCCTTGGGGGTGCCACTTTGGGCGGGGGTGCGCTTTGCCGGGGGACTGGCCAGCGCCTTCGTGCTCGTGGGCGCCAGTGCGCTGGTGGTGCGGCGACTGGCCGCGCTTGGACGCCCCGAATTGGCCGCGGTGCATTTCGCGGGCGTTGGGGTCGGCATCGGCCTCTCGGCGCTGATCGCCTCACCGCTATTGGCCACCCCCGACAGCTATGCCCGCGTCTGGCTTTGGGGCGGAGCGCTCTCGGCCTTGGCGGTGGTGCTGGTTGGATGGCTATTGCCGCGCGAGGGCGTCAGTTTGGCCACCACACCGCCCTCGGGCACACGCGGCAAGCTCGGCGCGCTGGTCCTGGCCTACGGCTGTCTCGGCTTTGGCTATGTGGTCACGGCCACCTTTTTGGTCGCGATCCTGCGCGAGGACCAGGCCGGGCGTTGGGCCGAGACGTGGATCTGGCTTGTCGTTGGGGTCGCGGCGATACCCTCGGTCTGGCTCTGGAGCCGTCTCGGCCTGCGCTACGGGGCTGCGCGGGTCTGGCGCTGGGCGATGCTGATCGAGGCCACAGGCGTTGCACTCTCGGCCTTGGCGGGGGGCGTACTGGCACTTGGGCTCGCAGCACTCGCACTCGGCGCCACGTTCATGGGTCTGACGGCGCTCGGCCTACAAGAAGCAGCACGGCGCACAGGCGGCGATGGCCAGAAAGCGATGGGCTTGATGACGGCGAGCTTTGGGCTTGGCCAGATGCTCGGCCCCGCCCTCACCGGCGTATTGCGCGAGACGACGGGGTCTTATGTCTGGCCGAGCCTGATCGCGGCGGCTGTGCTGGTGGCAGGGGCTTTCTTGGTCCGCGAGGAGCGGCTCAAGGATGGCGCGCCGTAGTCTGCCCCTTTGCACGCCCGGTGCGATCCTCTATATCTGTGATGTTCGCTCGCGCGGACTATGGCGATAAACGCGCTCGTAATAAACGGATCGGACCCGGGGGCAGTACCCGGCGGCTCCACCACACGCCCATCATTGGCGGGCAACGGGGCCGAACCAGGATCGACGGACGTCTAAAGGGGTTAGCTTTTGCTCGG
>JBCDHK010000179.1:0-7341 GCA_038750185.1 Pseudomonadota bacterium | reverse complement strand
TCGGCGCCTACTCCATCGCCGATATGATGGCCTTCCCCTGGGCCTTCATCGCCAAACCGCTCGGCGCCTCGCTGGAGGCGTTCCCCAATGTCACCCGCTGGCGCGCCGCCCTCAAGGAGCGCGAGGCCGTGCGCGCGGCCATCAACCTACACAAGAGCGCACAAAACCGCGGTCAGACCCGCGTTGACAACAACGCCGTTCTGTTCAACCAATCCGCGGCCAGTTTCGCTCGCAATACCGACTGATCCCGGAGACCACCATGGCAGAGCGCCGCCTGATCTCGACCGGCTCGACCTTTGAGCAGGAGTTCGCCTACTCGCGCGCCGTGGTGGCGGGGGAGTGGTGTTTTCTCGCCGGCACCACCGGCTACGACTACACCACCATGACCATCCCCGATGATCCGGCCGAGCAGACCCGCAACATCTTCGAAACGATCAAGCGCACGCTGGGCGAGGCCGGTTTCGCCCTCGCGGATGTCGTGCGCATCCAGGTGACGGTGACCGACCCGGCCCACTGGCGCGCCTCCGCTGCGGTGGTGCGGGCGTATCTCGGCGAGAGCCGTCCGGCCAACACTACCGTCGTCTCGGGGCTGATCGCGCCCGAGATGAAGATCGAGATCGAAGCCACCGCCTACAAGGGCGGCTGAGGCGATGACCGAAGACCCCGCTCCCCCAGGCGCCTTCGTGCGCCGCAATGCCGTGGCGCTTGGCGTGGTTTTCGCCGCTTTCCTGGCCCTCGGCGTCCTGCGCGACAACTGGGCGGCCTTGGCGGGAGGGGCAGGCGGGCTCATATGGCTGGCATGGCATCGACTGAAACAGCGCTGATCGACTGCGCCCCCGCGCCCGACTGGCAGGCGGGGGGCTTTGGCGTCTATGTGCATTGGCCGTTCTGCCAGGCCAAATGCCCCTATTGCGACTTCAACTCCCATGTCGTGCGCCGTGTCGATCATGCCGCTTGGGCCGAGGCGCTGGTGGCTGAGATGCGCCATGCCCGCGCGCTCACCGGCGCGCGCCGCGCCGATACGATCTTCTTTGGCGGCGGCACGCCTTCGCTGATGGCGCCTGCCACCGTGGCGCGTCTCATCGAGGAGATCGACCGGCTCTGGGGCCTTGCCCCTGGCGCCGAGATCACGCTGGAGGCCAACCCGACCTCCTCGGAGGCCGAGCGCTTCCGCGGTTTTGCCGAGGCCGGGGTCAACCGCCTCTCGCTCGGGGTGCAGGCGCTCGATGATCGCGATCTGAAGGCGCTTGGCCGCATGCACTCGACCGCCGAGGCCCAACACGCCTTCACCTTGGCGCGCGAGGCCTTCGCGCGGGTCTCGTTCGACCTGATCTACGCGCGCATGCGCCAGACCCCCGCTGCTTGGGCCGAAGAACTGGGCCGCGCGCTGGAGATGGCGGTCGATCACTTCTCGCTCTACCAGCTCACCATCGAGGAGGGCACGCGCTTTCATGCCCTGCACGCCCGCGGGCGCCTCAGCGTGCCCGAGGAAGAGCCCTCCGCCGAGATGTACGAGATCACCCAGGCGCTGACCGAGGCCGCCGGCTTGCCGGCCTATGAGGTCTCCAACCACGCCCGTCCGGGTGCCGAGAGCCGGCACAATCTGATCTATTGGCGCGGCGGCGATTACGTCGGCGTCGGCCCTGGCGCCCATGGCCGCGTGAGCGGTGCGGACGGGCTTTGCTACGCCAGCGAGACCACCGCCGATCCGGCACGCTGGCGCGCGCGGGTCAAGGAGGCGGGCCACGCCACCACGCTGACGCCCCTGGAAGAGGGAGAGCGTGCCCTCGAATACCTGCTGATGGCCATGCGCCTTGTCGAGGGCGCCGATCTCAGCCGCTACGCGCGCCTCGGCGGCGCGCCCCTCGATACAGAGGCCCTCGCCAGTCTGACGGCAGAGGGCCTGATCGAGCGCCGCAGCCCTCGCCTGATCGCCACACCGCGCGGACGGCTGGTGTTGAACGGGGTCTTGGGGGCGCTACTGGCCTGAGCTTGCGCGCACCTACTTCCGGATAGGAGTTGCACTCCTTCGAAAAATACGCCTTGATTGCTGATTGTACAGTTTCGGATGTTTTGTTGTGTCGATACCCCTCGTGGTGTATCCATTTCACACGGTATGAAGATCACTTAATTCTTCTACGGTGCCCCCACGCGCTGCAACGCGTGGAGGCTGCTTCTCCCGGTATCAAACCGCAAGAAGCGAGGCGATGGAGATGAGGATGCCCGCAAGAGCTATCATCACCATCGCGGTACGATAGGTTGACTCACGCATCGTAAGTCCTCCGTTTCGCCGCACATTGTTGCGGCGAAACGAATAATATTGCCTGTGACTGTGGAATGTACTGTGGGTAGAAAAATTATTCCGGGGATAAGCGGGGGATAAAATCCTCAAAGTTGTCGTTAAAAACAATCGAAAATGGGGGTAACCTTTCCTTTACTGGGGATAAATCTCTTGAAAATGTGGATAAGTCACTTCACAAGATGAAACATATCTCCGCTAGCGTTTGCGTGGATGTTCATGTGTTTTCTACCGGCGCACCTCAGGTGCTACTGCTAGCGAATCAGGATAAGGGCCGCGGTAGCGATAAAACCGCGCGCCTTTGAGGGCCAAACGCAGCGCCTGCCAATGGATGGCGAAGATCACCTTGAAGCTCATCAGCGGGTGGCTGAGCCACAGCCTAGCCAGCATCCCATCGGTCAGCGGGCGCCGCCGCCCGGTTTGGGTGGCGACCAGCCACGGCCCGTCGCCGTTTCTCTGGCGGATCATCACCGAGAGGCGCTCGCCCGGCGGCTTGAGGGTGAAGGCGTAGGTTTGGTCCATGGGGATAAAGGGCGAGACGAAAAACCCCTTATCCACGCTGTGGCGGATGGTCCCGCTCTCCGGATCGGCGGCGAGCACGTAAGGGTGCTGATCGCCGAAGGTGTTCTTCACCTCATAGACCACGCTCTCCAGGCGCCCGGCGGCGTCTTCGCAGTAGTAGACCGAGAGCGGCATGAAGCCGTAGCCCAGGATGCGCGGAAAACTCAGCAGCTTGATGCGGTGGGGCAGGGGGCGCCCGGCCTCCGCAAGACGCGCCTCGACCCAGGGGCGCAACTCCGAGCCGTCGCGGGGGCCATGGTCGCGGCGGTGAAAGCCCACCGGCGCAAAACGATCGAGCCCGAGCCACCAGAGCCGTGAGAGCGTCTCCTCCAGCCGGTCGATGTCGAGCAACAGCGCAAACACCCGGTAGCGAAAGCGATGGGCAAAGGGGGTGAGGCGCAGGTGCATGACATGGCCCTGGTAGAGCCAGCCGCCGGGCTCGCTCGCCTCAGGCGACATGATCGAAGGCCAAGGGCGCGCCGGTGTCGCGTGCCCAGACCGGGCGGGCGCCGAGCGCCGTGGCCACGCGCAAGCCCGAGCGCAGGCCGTCCTCGTGGAAGCCATAGCCAAGCCACGCGCCAGCATACCACACCCCGCCCCGGCCCTGGAGAGTATCGATCTCGGGCTGGGCGCTGAAGGCTGCTTGATCGAACAGCGGATGGGCGTAGCCGATCTCGGCGTGGACCAGCTCCGGCTTGGGCTCGATGGCGGGGTTGAGACTGACAAACAGCGGGCGCTCCTCGGGGATCGATTGCAGCCGGTTCATCCAATAGCTGACCTGGGCTGGGCGCGCGCTCACGCCTGGCGCGTCGGTGAGGAAGTTCCACGACGACCACACCCGCCGCCTGCGCGGCATCAGGCGCGGATCGGAATGGAGCACGGCGCGGTTTTCAGAGGTGCGGCAGGCGCCGAGTAGGCGGCGTTGTTGGTCGTCGGGCGCGCCGAGGAGCGCGAGCGCCTGGGGCGCGTGGCACGCCAGGATGACCTGATCGAACACCGCGCGTTCGCCGTCGGCAAAGACCAGGGCAGGGCGCCCGGCGCCGGTCTCGACGCGCACGACTTCCTGGCCGGGATGCACGCGCGGCCCAAGCGCCGCCAGTAACCGCTGGACATACTCGCGCGAGCCGCCATCGACCGTGCGCCAGCGCTGGGCGGGGGCGAGGCCGGTCATCAGATCGTGGTTGGCGAAGAAGGCGACGAAGTTGCGGGCCGGAAAATCCAGGATGTCCTGCACGCTCGTCGACCAGATCGCCCCGCCCATGGGCAGGAGAAACCGCTCGCGAAACCAGCGTGAGAAGCCGCGTTGATCGAGCCAGTCGGTGAGGCTCAGCCCATCGAGGGCGCCCGAGGCGAGGTCCTGGGGCGCGACGCGGCAAAACCGCAGGATCTGGCGCACCATCTGGATGTAGCGGGGGTCGAGGGCGCGCCAGCGCTGGGCGAAGATCTTGTCCAGGTTGTCGCAGGCATACTCAAACCGCCCCGCGCCGAGCGAAAAGCCAAACGACATGTCCGACCACTTGGTGGGAACGTCGAGGTGCTCGAAGAGCGCGGTCAGATTGGGGTAGTTTTGGGTATTGTAGACGATAAAGCCGGTGTCGACGGGCTGCACCGTGTCTCCAAAGCGCGCCTCGACCGTATTGGCATGGCCGCCGAGGCGGGTGTCGCGCTCGAATACTTGCACCTCGGCTGTCGGCGCCAGTGCCAGGGCTGCGCCGAGCCCCGAAATGCCCGAGCCCACCACTGCGATCTTCATGGGGCGTGTGCCTTCTGTTGGAGGATCAGGCGGCTGAGCGCGCCTGCTTATAGGCCGCCAGCGCCCGCTCGCGGCCTTGTTTGAGATCGACGATGGGTTTTGGGTAGGGCGCCTTCGCCTCAAGCCCCCAGGCGCGCGGCACGGCGTCGAAGTAGGCCAGCGCGTCCTCGTGGGGATTTTGGCGCCCCTCGGCGAGCCAACGGCTGCGGTAGCTCTTCTGGGGGTCGAACTTCTCGGCCTGGGTCTCGGGGTTGAAGATGCGGAAAAACGGCGTCGCATCGGGGCCAGAACCGGCCGACCACTGCCAGCCCATAGCGTTGGAGGCCGGGTCCCAGTCGATCAAGTGCTCGGCAAACCAGCGCTCGCCAAGGCGCCAGTGGGTCATCAGGTGTTTTGTCAGTAGGCTCGCCGTCAGCATGCGGGCGCGGTTGTGCATGGTGCCGCTCACATACATCTCGCGCATGGCCGCATCGACGATGGCGATGCCGGTGAGGCCGCGTTGCCAGCGCCTCGCACCGTCGTTGTCGTCTTGCCAGGGGAAGGCGTCCCACTCCTCGCGCCAGTTGCGCTCTGCGATCTGGGGGGTGTGGTAGAGCAGGTGATAGGCGAACTCGCGCCAGACGATCTCCTGGACGAAGGTCTCGGCGCCTTCCGCCGCGCGCCCGCCTTGCTCCATCGCCTGGCGCCCGGCATGCCAGAGGGTGCGGGGCGATACCTCGCCGGTGGCAAGGCATTGGCCGAGCTTGGAGGTGGCGTCCAGATCCATTCGGTCGCGCTCGGCCTTGTAGCGCGCGATGGGGCCATCGAGAAACCAGTCGAGACGGGCCAGCGCCGCGTCTTCGCCCACGATGGCGTGGCGGGTGAGATGGCGGGCGCCGCGCGCAACGCCCTTCCCGAGGCCCCAGTCCGCCAGCGTGTCGGAGACGGGCCAGTCCTTGGGCGGTTTGAGATCGCTCGGCGCGGCGAGCACCCCGCCCGGATCGGACCCGCGCACCGCCTTCCAGAACGGCGTGTAGACCTTGTAGTAGCCGCCGGTCTTGGTCTCGACCGTCCAGGGCTCGAACAAGAGGGCCGCGTTGACCGAGTGCACCTCAAGACCGCGTTCCTTGAGCGCGCCCTTGATCTCGCTGTCGCGCGTGCGTGCCGCTGCCTCATACTGGCGCGACCAGACCACGCGGCGCGCGCCGGTCTCCTCGATCAGTGCCTCCAGGACATCGAGCGCGCGGCCCCTTCGCAGGATTAGCCGCGAGCCCTTGACCTTGAGCGCCTCACTAAAGCGCTCCAACGCACGCTCCAGCCGCCAGCGCGGAGCGGCGCCATAGCTGTCCTCGATCACCGGGTCGAGGATGAAGACCGGGGTCACCGGACCCTCGCCCGCCAAGGCGCGCTCCCAACCAGGATGATCGCCAAGGCGCAGATCGCGGCGCAGCCAAAGCAGCGTGGCGGAGGTGTTCGTCATGCGGGTATCATCGGCGCCGTGCGACAAAAAGTCCAGTGCCTGAGGTGCAACCCAGACGCCGCCATTGCCCCCAGCGCCGCCCCGCGCCATGGTGGGCGCGATGATCGGCCGGACCAAGCGCGACTTTGCCACCCTCGCCACCGAACGCCTCGCCGCTGAGGGGCTTGCTGCCGTACAAGGCTCGGCCCCCGCCGCGCGCGCGGACGTGCTGGCGCGGGTCCTGCTCGATGTCTTCGACGATTACTATACCCGCTCGCGCCGCATTCCGTGGCTGGCCAAGCGCGCCTTTGAGGCCCGCGCCTGGGCCGAGGCCATCGATCTCAGCCAGGAGCGCATCGCGATCTTCTCGCTGGCCATTGCCAAGGCGATGCCGATCCTGGGGCCGTCGCTCAGCGAAGCCGATCGCACGCCCGGCTTCTGGGCCACCCTGGAGACGCGCTACACGGCGCTGGTCAGTGCGCGCTACGAGGCCGATCTGGCGCTGGCCTTTCTGGCGTCAGTTAGGCGTTGGCTCCACCGCAATGCCTGGACGCCGATCCCCTACGACTTCGCCAGCCCGCGCGCCCAGGCCCAAGCCGAAGACCTGACGCTCAGCCTCTGGCCGCCAGGGCAGATGACCGCCGAGATCGTGCGTGAGATCCTGGCCGTACCCGCCCTGGAGGCGCCGTTTCGCGATCTCAGCGGCGATGCCGAGGCCGTGGCCCAGCGCATCAATGCTGAGCTGGGCCTCGACCAGAGCCCCGGCCTCGACCGCATCGAAGTGATCCGCGCGGGCTTTTATCGCAACCGCGGCGCCTATGTCGTCGGCGCGCTGGAGATGCAGGGCCAACTCTCGCCGCTGGCGTTGGCCCTCGAACACGGGCGCGAAGGGATCTACGTCAACGCCGTCATTTTGCGCGAGGCCAGCCTCAGCCACATCTTCTCCTCGACGCTGGCCAACTTCCACGTCACCGAGACCCGCTATCACGAACTGGTCGATCTGTTGCACACCCTGATGCCAAGCCGTGCGCGCGGCCTGCATTACTCGACCATCGGCTACAATCACGTGGGCAAGATGGCGGTGATGGCCCAGGTCAAGGGCGATCTGGCCCAGCATCAGACCCGCCTCGACCACGCGCCGGGGCCGCGGGGCTCGGTAGCGATCGGCTTTACCGCCGAGACGGCAAGCATCAAGGCAGGCGGCTACATCGCCAAGGTGATCCGCGACACCCCGACCCCGAGCTACAAATGGGCGCATTGGGGGGGCGTGGCCTCGGTATTGGAGAAGTA
>JBCDHK010000178.1:0-7365 GCA_038750185.1 Pseudomonadota bacterium | reverse complement strand
CGGTGGCCATGCCGACCAGCACCATCAGGCCGATGGTCACCGGCAGCGCTAAGAAGAACGGCAGCCCCAACTCCATAAAGCCCACGAAGGACAGCACGGCGAAGAACACCATGGCGCCCTGGGCGAAGTTGAACACCGAGGACGCCTTGTAGATCAGCACGAAGCCGAGCGCGACCAGCGAGTACATCACCCCGGCCAGTAGTCCGCCGAGCAGAACTTCGACGAAAAACAGTACTTCGTAGAACATGGTTGCTCCCTGGGAGCGCTCTTGCCCGACAGTGCCGGGCTTGCGCTCTCGACTATTCCATCAGACCGCTAGTGAGCCACGCCGAGATAGGCGTCGATCACGTCTTGGTTGCTGCGCACCTCGTCCGGGGTGCCATCACCGATCTTCTTGCCGTAATCGAGCACCACGACGCGGTCGGAGATGTCCATCACCACGCCCATGTCGTGTTCGATCAGGACCATGGTGGTGCCGTAGTGGTCGTTGACGTCGAGGATGAAGCGGCACATGTCCTGCTTTTCCTCCACATTCATGCCGGCCATGGGCTCATCGAGCAGCAGCACGCGCGGCTCCGCCGCCAACGCCCGGCCCAACTCCACGCGCTTTTGCATACCATATGGCAGACGCGAGACCTGGGTTTTGCGGATGTGCTGGATGTCGAGGAACTCGATGATCTCCTCGGCCTTTTCGCGGCTCTCGATCTCCTCGCGCCGGGCACGCGGCAGTTGCAGTGCCACCTCCAGGAAGTTGGCGTGGGTGAAGAGTTTTCGCCCGGCCATGATGTTTTCCAGCACGGTCATGCGCCTGAAGAGAGCGATGTTCTGGAAGGTGCGCGCGATGCCGAGACGTGCGGCCTTACCCGGTGTCATGGCGCCAAGCGGCTTGGCATCAAAACGGATCGAGCCTTCCTGAGGCGTGTAGAGGCCGCCGATCACGTTGAGCATGGACGACTTGCCCGCGCCATTGGGCCCGATGATCGCGCGCACCTCATGGGCGAGCACGTTGAAGGAGATGTCGGTCAGCGCATGCACACCGCCAAAGCGCAGCGAGATCGCGTCGAGTTCGAGCAGCGGCGCGCCGATGGGAAAGGCGCGCTCGCTGACTTGGGGATGGGCCTGGACGTTCATGCCGCTCTCCTGTCGCTGGCGTGTGCGCCCACCACCTGGGCCTCGCAGATCCTGAGCCCGGCCACCGGTGCGCCCTCGCCGCTTGGTGTCTGCTCCAACACGACCTCGCTCTGGCCGGCATCGAGGGCCTCGATCAGGCGCGCAAAACGCGCAGCCACGGCGGTGCGGCGGAGCTTGCCGGTGCGCGTCAGCAAGCCGTCTTCGGGGCTAAGCTCCTCGGGGAGCAGGATGAAGCGCCCGATCTGAAAACCGGCTTGGGCCGGATCGCGGGCCAGTCCGGCGTTGACCTCGGCCACCCAGGCCGCGATCAGGCCATGCACCGCCTCCTGCGCCGCCAGATCGGCGTGGCCGGTGTAGGCGATCTCTTGCGTATCGGCCCAGCGCCCGACAGCGGCGGTGTCGATGTCGATGAGCGCAAAGGCCTGCGCCCGCCCCTCGCCCATCACCACCGCCTCACGCACGTAAGGCGAGACGCGCAGCCGGGTCTCGATCGGGCGCGGGGCGAGCACGCTGCCGTCGGTGAGGCGCACCAGATTGTCGGTGCGGTCGAGGATGTGGAGCTGGCCCTCGGCATCGAGATGGCCGCTGTCGCCGGTGGCGATCCAGCCGGGCTCGGGCGAGGCGGGGGTGTCGCTGAGGGGCGTACCCGCCAGGGCCTCGGCACGCACCAGGATTTCGCCAGCCTCGGAGATCTTGATCTCGCCCTCGGCCAGCGGCGCACCCACGGTATCAGCGCGCACGGCACCGTCGCGGTGCATGGCGAGCAAAAAGCCGCCCTCGGTGGTGCCGTAGAGCTGCTTGAGGTTGATGCCGAGCGCGCGGAAGAAGGCGAGCGTCTCCGGGTCGAGCGCATCGCCCGTACAATAGGCCGAGCGGATGCGGCTCATGCCGAGGCTATCGCGCAAGGGCGCATAGATCAGCACCTGAAACAGCGCCGTGGTCAGGCGGTCGCCCAGGCTCATCTCCTCGCCGTCGAGGCGGCGGCGGGCGGTGCGTTTGGCGATGGCCAGCGCCGAGCGATAAAGGCGCAGGTTGAGCCCGCCGGTGTCCTGCATGCGGCTGGCGACTTGCGAGAAGATCGCGTCCAGCATGCGCGGCGTGGTGAGGAGATAGGTCGGTGCGATCTCGCGCATGTCCTGGAGCAGCGTGTCCGAGGACTCGGGGCAGCACAGACAATGCCCCGCAACCAACGCCTGGACATAGCCCAGCATCGCCTGACACATCCAGCCAGGCGGCAGGTAGACCAGGGTGCGATCGGCCTCGCCCAGCCCATCAGCCTTGGCGCCAAGCCGCGCGCGCGCAAGGAGGGCGGCGTGGGTCATGGCCACGGGCGTGGTGGTGCCCGCGGTGCCTGAGGTAAAGAAGATACAAGCGGCCTCGTCGGCCATGGGCAGGGCTGGCGCCGCGCCCGTGGCACCCCCTGCACGCAAATCGGCATAAGCGGCCAGGGCTGGCTGGGCGTAGTGGCCCATACCGCGATCATCGTCGTAGACCACGGTGCTCAGGCTCGGGCAGCGCTCCAGCACATCGAGCAGCTTGTCGACTTGCTCCTGGTTTTCGGCAAATACCGCCTTGGCCTCGACCGCCTGTAGCTGGGCGGCAAGCTCCTCGGCCTCGCTGTCTTGGAAGAGCGGCACCGCCACGGCGCCCAGGGTATGGATGGCAGCCATGGCGATGAAAAGACGCGGGCGGTTTTCGCCGATCAGCGCGATCCTGTCGCCCGTACCGAGCCCGCGCGCCGCCAATCCTGCCGCCAGGGCCGAGGCCTCTTTGGATACCTCTGCCCAGGTGGTGGTGTTCCAGATCCCGCGGCGTTTTTCGCGAATGGCAGGGGCTGTACCGCGCCGGGCGGCTTGGCCGCGGAGCAGGCTTGCCAACGTCTCGGCCTCTGTTGTGGCGTGTGACAGGGTATCGGGCAGCGTGGAGTCGGGGGACATGGTGTCGAGACCTCTCTAGTCACAAGACGTCGGTGGGATGCGGGCGGGGACGCTGCACGCGTAGAAGAGGTTGCCCTGCCGCGACGGCTTGGGCCTGGCATGGCAGCTTTGCAGCCCCGTGGTCTGGAGCCCCGCGGTTTGAAACCCCGCACTTTGAAACCTTTGAAGCCCCGTGCCGGCGCGTGCCCTGGCGTGCGCACGTCCATGCACTTCGGGGCGCGCGAGGCCCGCGTCGTGCGTCGTCACAATGTCCTCCCTGGCGCAGGCTCTTTTGCGGCGCGCGCTCGTTCTTGGCGGATCGCGGTCCTGGTTGGCGGACGATCCTGGGTTGTCCTTGCTTGGGTGGCTCTGGGCTAGGCGTGAGCACAACCGCGTTGGGTTTGGCCCGAGGCAAGGTGCGACAAAATAGTAGGATGGTAAAGAAGATTATCCATTTTCACTGAAAAAAGAATCGATCATGCGCGTTAGCCCTTACTCTACGATGTTTTATTGCGTCGCAGCATTTCTGCGTGCTGCACCGCCGCATCGCCCTCGCGCCACGGCGCGGGTCTGGGTGCAAAGGCGCGAACTGGCGGGCAGGGGCGATGCCGCGCCCGTGCACCAACCCTGCACTGGCCAAGTCCGTAAACGCGGATCGACAGCCAAACCGGTAAAGCGCTATGCCTTGGCCCCCATGGAGCGAAAAGGCGACACCGTGAACCAAGCCCCGCCAACGCCACGCCGACACGGCCAACGCGGAAGAAGGCGCCCATGAGCCCCGAGGCCGCCCGCGGCATTCGGTTCGCCTTGCTCGCCATGACCTGCTTCGCCTTTCAGGACGGCATCTCCAAACACCTGGCCAGCCACTATCCGGCGCCGTTTTTCGTCATGATCCGCTATTGGTTTTTCGCCGCCTTCGTGCTGGTGCTGGCTACCCGCTGGCCCGGAGGCCTCAAGGCCGCCCTCAAAACACGCCGCCCCGTGCTGCAATGCGCGCGCGGGGTGCTGCTGGCGGTGCAGATCCTGGTCTTCGTCGCTGCCCTCGACCGGCTCGGGCTGGCGGTGCAGATGTCGGTGTTCTCGCTCTATCCACTCCTGATCACACTCCTGGCCGTGCCTGTCCTTGGCGAGCGCGTCGGCTGGCGCCGCCTCAGCGCCGTCGGCGTCGGCTTTCTCGGCGTGCTGGTGATCTTACGCCCCGGCCTGAGCAGCATCGGCTGGGAGGCGCTGATCGGGCTTGCCTCGGCGCTCGGCATCGCGCTCTATGCCCTGATGACACGCATCGCCACCCAAGCCGACGGATCGAGCCACCCGGCCTTCGTCTACACCGGCCTCGCCGGCGCCGTGGCGATCACGCTGGTGGGACCGTTCTACTGGACGGCGATGACGCCGCCCGACTGGGGCTGGATGGCGCTGCTCTGCCTGGCCGGCATGAGCGGGCACTACTGTCTGATCTGCGCCTACGACGCCACCGAGGCCATGCGCATCCAGCCCTTCGCCTATTTGCAGATGGTCTTCGGCATCGCCATCGGCTGGACGGTGTTTGCCGAGCCGGTCGATCCTTGGGCGGTGCTGGGGGTGGGCCTGATCATCGCAGCCGGGCTCTATGCGCTCTGGCGCGAGGCACGCGGGGGCACCTCGTGAGCCAGCCTGCGCGCGCCCTGCCCCGGCTCTATCTGTTTGCGATCTCGCACTACTGCGAAAAGGCGCGCTGGGCGCTGGAGCGCGCTGGCATTGCCCACACCTGCGTCTCGGTCGTGCCCGGAGCGCATACCCGTCTGGCCAAGCGCCTCGGGGTGCCCGAGCGCACGGTGCCGATCCTGGTGCTGGGCGATGGCGTGGCGATCCAGGGCTCGGCCAAGATCGCCGCCTGGGCTGCCACCCACGCCCCCAGTGCGCTGCCGCTGGGCGACCCGGGGGTCGAAGCCCGCCTCGACCGCGTGCTCGGCGCCCATGTCACGCTCTATTATTACAGCGAGGCCCTGGTCGAGCACCCCAAGACGGTGCGCCCGATCTTCGTCTCCGGGCTCGGCCTGCTGCCGCGGCTGATGTTCTGGGCGGCGTGGTCGCAGGTCCAGCGCGCCATGATCGAGGGCATGCAGCTGAGCGAGGCGCAGTGGGCTGCAAGCCGCGCGGCGATCATGACCGAGCTTGACTGGCTCGATGCGCTGCTCGGTGACGGGCGGGCCTGGCTCGGCGGCGAGAGGCCTGGGCGCGAGGACATCGCGGCGGCCAGTCTGCTCGCGCCGCTGGTATTGCCGCCCGAGCATCCGATCTATGGCACGCTGGTGTTGCCCCCGCGCGTTGGAGCGGATTGCGCGGCGTGGCGGGAGCGACCGAGCTTTGCCCTGGTCCGCCGCCTCTACCGCGAGCACCGCCATGCCCACCCGGCCCACGCGGTGGCTTGAACTCTCTACTCCCGCTCGGTCGTAAACGTCAGCGGATAGCCCTGGCGCCGCCCGGCCTCGGTGCCCTGCTCGGCCTTGGTCTCGGCCACTTCGCGCGTGTAGACCGCCACCACCGAGATCCCCTGCTGGTGCGCAGCCAGCATCACCGCCTGCGCCTCGCCTTCGGTCATGCGAAACACACCCTGAAGGACGCGCACGACGAACGCGCGCGGGGTGAAGTCGTCGTTGAGCAACAACACCTTATAGAGCGGCGGCTTGGCGGTCTTGGGCGCTGCTTTGGTCTTGGGACGGGTTTTGACGTCGCTCTCGCTCAAGCGCTTGGGGCTCCTGCGCTCAATCGGGCAGATCGGCAGCCGTTGCCGCCACCGAGCCGAACAGATCGCCGATCGCCGCCAGCGCCGAGGCATGCACGGCCGCCGAGGCGATCTCGCCGCCCCTCGGATCGGGCAGCGCGCGCGTGGCCGTGGCCGTGGCCACCACCTGGACGTCGTAGCCGTGGTTGAAGGCGGCGCGGGCGGTGGAATTCACGCACATGTGGGTCATGAAGCCTGCCAGGGTAAGCTTGCTCACGCCCAAGTCCTTGAGCAGCGTATCAAGCTCGGTCTTCTCGAACGAACTGGGGTAGTTCTTGGTCACCACCGGCTCTTCGCCCAGCGGTGCGACGGGCGCTGCGATCTGGCCGATGGGCGCGCTGACGTCATAGGGACTGCCGGCCCCTGCATCATGACGGATGTGGATGATCGGCGCACCGGCAGCGCGGGCGCGGGCGAGCAGCGCCGCCGCCTCTTCGAGCGCCGGCTCGACCCCGTCGAGCGCCATGACGCCCTCGCGGTAGGTCTGTTGACAATCGATCAGGACCAGCGCGGTCTGCGACAGGGCCAGGGCTTCGGCGCGGGCGCCGGTCAGGCTTCTGAGGGTGGGCCGTGCGCTCATGGCGGTATCCTTGGTACGGACTGGGTCGGGTTTGGATGCCCGGGCACGCTACATCAACACCGCGCGGGCGTACATCTCGACTTGAGGAGGAGGGGCATGCGGGCCACCAACAAGCACCAGGGGACGCTGTTCGAGGACGCCGACGCCGCCTTGCGCACGGCCTGGCGCGATCTGGTCGAGCGGCGCCTGCCTGAGGCCGCGCGGGGACGGGGCTGGCCGATCCACCTCGACCACTGCTTTGCGCGCGTGCTGCTCGACAACGCCTGCGGGCGTCCCTGGCGTGAGGCGATCCGGGCGCCGGCTTGGCGCAATGCCCCACCGGAGACGTTGCGCCGCGCCATCGCGCTCGGCGAAGCGGCACTGGCCGGTGAGGCAGACATGGCCGCGCTCAACCGCCGGTCGCTGGTGCTGCGTGGCAAGACACCCCGGCGTTAGGCTGGCCACTGCCTGGTGTTTTAGCACGTCCCGCAACATCCGCGCCGCTACTTGCACGGATTTTTCGCAGATGCGCGAAACTGCAACACGCCATTCCATTGCACCGGGGCTTGGCCTAGGCTCAGGCCAACCGACCGACCCGGGAGAATCAAGATGTTCGCACGCACCGCCGCCGCCCTCGCCGCCAGCCTTACCCTGGCCAGCGTCGCCTCAGCGCAAACCTCCGTGCCCTTCGCCCTCGACTGGAAGTTCGAAGGCCCCGCCGCGCCCTACTTCGCCGCCATCGACAACGGCCACTTCGCAGCGGCGGGCCTTGAGGTCGAGATCTCTGCGGGACAAGGCTCGCTCGATGCCATCCCCAAGGTCGCGACCGGCGCCTTCCCCATGGGCTTTGCCGACATCAACTCGCTGGTCAAATTCCTCGATCAAAACCCCGGCGCCCCGGTCACCGCGGTGATGATGGTCTACGACAAGCCGCCCTTCGCCATCGTCGGGCGCAAATCGCTCGGCGTCAGCACCCCCAAGGACCTGGAGGGCCGCGT
>JBCDHK010000177.1:0-7375 GCA_038750185.1 Pseudomonadota bacterium | reverse complement strand
TCGGGGTCTCTCGGCTGGCTGTTCGCGCGTGCAGCTTAGCCCATTTCCGTGCCCCATTGCACGCCTTTGCGCGCCTTAGCTCAAGCGATCGGCCAGGGCGTAGCCCGCGAAGGCGGTGCGCACATAGAGCGGGCGCAGGCCCGGCAGTGGCAAGCGCGGCGGCAGGCCACGCCAGGGGGCGGGGATGGCTTCGGGCGGCGCACCGGCGATCTGCTCGCCGAGGAGACGCCCGGCCAGCGTGCCCATGGCGATCCCCGAGCCGTGCCAACCAAAGCCGTGGTAGACGGTGGGCTCGTCGGTGAGCGCTCCAAGTGCGGGGCGCAGCGTGGCGGTGGTGCAGACCGGGCCGCGCCAGAAGTACTCGATCTCGGCCTCAGCCAAGCCGGGTAGGGCGGCGTTGAGGCGCGTCTTGAGGCGCGAGAGCATTGCGCTGGCGCCCTCGGCCGAGCCGCGGGCATCGCCGCGCATGCCAAACAGCAGCCGGTTTTCCGGCAGCAAGCGAAAATAGGCCAGCATGTGGCGGGTATCGGCAGCGGGGTCGGCGCCCAGCCAAGGGTGGCGGGCGCGCTCCTCGGTGGTGAGCACCCGCGTCACCGCGATGTTGGAGATCACCGGCACCACGCGTTGGCCAAGCTGCGGATGCAGTCGCTCAGGCGTAAAGGCACCGCCTGCCACCACCACGCGTGTGGCGCGCAAGGCGCCTGCGGTCGTGAGCAAGCGATGGCCGTTGCCCTGGCGCTCCCAGGTGTGGACTTCGGAGCGGGGGTGGATCGCAGCGCCCGCGTCCTCAGTGGCTTCGGCCATGGCACGCACCAGGCGCAGTGGATGGATGCCGAAACAGGGCCGGATCAGCACGCCGCCATGGCGTGCAATGTCGGGCTGGCCCGAAGGTGCGACGGGCTCGCCCCAGTCCTTGGCCTGAATGGCGGCAGTGGCGCGGGCGGAGTGGCCAAGCAGCAACTCACCCACCCCCTGCACCTGATCGCCCAGGCCGCGGTCATGGCAAAAGGCGTGTAAAGCCTGCAAGGTCTCGGTCTGTAGGGCGCTGGCGCGAGCGACCTCCTCAGTGCCGAAAGCGCGCACCAGAGCGGCCTCGGAGCGCTTGGTGCCGCCGTAGCCGACGATGCCGCCGGCGCGCCCCGAAGAGCCCCAACCGATCTCGCTTGCCTCCAGCACCGCCACCGAGTGTCCACGCTCGGCCAGCGTGCGCGCACACGACAGCCCGACATACCCGCCGCCGATGATCGCGATATCGACGCCGTGTTCGCCCTCAAGGGCCGCTCGGGGCGGCGGTGGCGCGGCCGTGGCCTGCCACCAGCTCACCACCTCGTGGGTGGTGTCGTAATTGGCCGGATCGAGGGGGCCGTCCACGCCTATTCCGCCGCCACATCCAGGAAGCCGCCCGATTGGCGCTCCCAAAGCCGCGCGTAGAGCCCACCGTGGCGGAGCAACTCGGCATGCGGGCCCTGCTCGATCACGCGGCCCTCGTCGAGCACGACGATGCGGTCCATGCTCTGGATGGTCGAGAGGCGGTGGGCGATGGCGATCACCGTCTTGCCGTGCATCAGGCGCTTGAGGCTGTCCTGGATCTCGGCCTCGACCTCGCTGTCGAGCGCGGAGGTGGCCTCGTCGAGTAGGAGCACCGGGGCGTCCTTGAGGATGGCGCGGGCCAAGGCGATGCGCTGGCGCTGTCCGCCCGAGAGTTTCACGCCGTCCTCACCGAGATGGGCGTCGTAGCCGGTGCGCCCGCGCTGGTCGCGCAGCGCTTCGATGAAGTCGTGGGCGTGGGCCTGTTTGGCGGCCTCATGGGCGGCCTCGCGCCCGGCCTTGGGGCGGCCATAGAGAATATTGTCCAGCGCCGAGCGATTGAACATCGCCGGATCCTGGGTGACGGTGGCGATCTGGCGGCGCAGGCCGTCCTGGGTCAGGCTGCGGATGTCGGCGCCATCGAGCGTAATGCGCCCGCCCTCGATCTCGTGCAGGCGCAACAGCGCTGCCAGCGTCGTCGATTTGCCCGCGCCTGAGCGCCCGACCAGGCCGACGCGCTCGCCGGGGCGGATGGTGAGATCGAGACCGTTCAGCCCGCCGCCTTCTTCGCGCCCATAGCGAAACTCGACACCCTCGAAGCGGATCTCGCCGCGCACCGGCTCGGGCTCGGCGGCATCGGGGCTGTCGACGATGGTGTGGGGGGGCGCCAGGGTCTTCATGCCGTCTTCGATCACGCCGACGTTGGTGAAGATGGCCATGGCGGTAAACGAAATCCAGCCCGACATGTGCGAGAGCCGCATGGAGAGCATGCCCGCCATGGCGACAAGCCCCGGCCCGGCCTCGCCCAGGCTCCAGAGCCAGAGTGCAGCACCACAAAGCACCACCGGCAGCAGCGAGGACAAGATGGCCAAGCGCGTGCGAAAACTCCAAGCTACCTGCCCAAAGGCGATCCCGGCGCGGCGGTAGCGCGCTAGGGCCTCGCGCGCGGCCTCGCGCTCGCGCCCGGCGTGGGCGAAGAGTTTGACCGTGGTCATGTGGCTGAGGCTGTCGACCAACTGGCCCGAGACCCCGGCGCGGGCTTCGGCGCGCACTTTGGCCAGAGCGCGAATGCGCGGCAGATAGCGCGTCACCAGGGCCAGATAGAACGCAAACCAAATGCCAAGCAGCACGGCCAAGCGCCAGTCGGCCGCGCCCAGCACGCCGAGGGCCGCCACCAGCGTCGCCAGTCCGAAGGCGACGGAGTTGAGCGTCTCGGAGACCACATCGTTCATGGCGATGGCGGTCTGGGTCTCCTTTTGGGCGATGCGACCGGCGAAGTCGTCCTGGAAGAAGCCGACCGACTGATCCAGCGTGTGGCCATGCAGCCGCCAGACGCCAAGCGCCGGCAGTCCCGGATTGAGCGTGCGGCTGACCAGCCCCGTGGTGATCGCCATCAGTCCTGGGCGCGCGATCAGAAAGAAGGCGGCGATGAGGGCGAGCATGGGCCAGTCCTGGCCAAACAGCACCTCGGGTTCGACGGCGGCGGCGCGGTCGACCACCCAGCCGATGGCCAGCGCCACTGCGGCTTCGGCGACGCCCAGGGCCAGCGTGGCGATCAGCAACACCTTGATCACCGTGCCCGAGCCCGCCAGCAGCCAGCGCATGAACGGCCACAGGCGTTCGGGGGGCGGGGTGGCGGCTTCGGTGAAGGGGTCGATCAGGCGCTCGAACAGCCCCTCGCGCACGGTCTTGACCGCATCGAGGGCATCGTTGCTGGCGTGGCGCGTGCGCGTGGCCTGGCTGTCGCTCATTCGGCGGCGGTCCTCTCTCCTGGTGTCTCGGTCGCCATCTCGGCGGCAGTATCGAGGAAACCGCCCGACTGGCGCGCCCAAAGCCGGGCATAGAGTTCGCCTGCCTGAAGTAGTTCCTCATGGCTACCGTCTTCGACGACGCAGCCTTTGTCGAGTACGACGATGCGGTCGAGGGCTTGCAGTGTCGAGAGGCGGTGGGCGATGGCGATGACGGTTTTGCCTTGCATCAGTTCTTCGAGCCCTTCCTGGATCGCGGCCTCGACCTCGCTGTCGAGGGCGGAGGTGGCTTCGTCCAGGATCAGGATCGGTGCGTCTTTGAGCACGGCACGCGCCAGCGCGATGCGTTGGCGTTGTCCGCCCGAGAGACGCACACCGCGCTCGCCAACATGGGCATCGAGGCCAGTGCGCCCGTCCTGATCCTGCAAATCGGGGATGAAACTGTCGGCGTGGACCTTGGCTGCGGCCTGCCAGACCGCCGCATCGTCGGCCTCGGGGCGGCCATAGCGGATGTTGTCGCGGATCGAGCGGTGCAGCAGTGCGGTGTCCTGTGTCACCATGGCGATCTGGCGGCGCACTGAGTCTTGGGTGCACGCGGCCAGATCCTGGCCATCGATCAGCACCCGCCCGGTCTCGGGATCGAAAAACCGCAACGCCAGATTGACCAGCGTCGATTTGCCCGCGCCCGAGCGCCCGACAAGACCGACCCGCTCACCACCGGCGATGGTGAGATCGATGTGCGCCACACCGCCCACGCGCCCACCGTAGTGGTGGCCGACGTTCTCAAAACGCACCGCCCCCTCGGTCAGCGCCAGTGCCTTAGCCTCGGGACGGTCGGTCAGGCGCAGCGGCTTGGCGACCATCTCCATGCCTTCCTGCACCGTGCCGACGTTTTGAAACAGCTGCGAGAGCGACCACATGATCCAATCGACCATGCCCGTGAGCCGCATCACCAGCGCTGCCGCCGCCGCGATCGGCCCGATGGTGATGGCGCCCGCCTGCCAAAGCCAGATGCCATAGCCGACCACCCCCCCGATCAGTACAACCGAGAGCGCGGCCAAGGCGATGGTGAGCCAAGTGTAGAGGCGGGTCTGGGCGTGGAAGGTCCAGCGGAACTCCTCCATGGCCTCGCGGGCGTACTCCTCCTCACGCTCGGCGTGGGCGAAGAGTTTGACCGTCTGGATGTTGGTGTAGCTATCGACGATGCGCCCCGCCAGCGTCGAGCGCGCCTCTGCCACCTCTTTGGAGGCCGCGGTGATGCGCGGAATGAACCACCAGGCGGTGGCGATAAAGCCCGCGAACCAGAGCACAAGCGGCACGAGCAGCCGCGCATCGGTCTCGGCCAGGATCACCGCAGCCCCGATCAGATAGATGCTGGCATACCAGACTTCCTGGCTGAGCTGGTAGGTGCTGTCGTTGACGGCAGGGGCCAGTTGGAGCTGGCGGTTGGCGATGCGCCCGGCAAAGTCGTCGGTAAAGAACGACAGCGATTGGCGCAGCATGCGCCGATGGGTGCGCCAGCGGATCAGCGCGCCCATCGGCGCATAGAAGCTCTGGCCCGAGACAAAGGCGTCCGCGATCAGGGTGAGCGGGCGAAACACGACCACCACGGCGATCATCAGCAGGAACTCGTTGCGGTAGTCGCTCCAGAGCGTCTCCGGGGTGGCGTTGGTCAGAATATCGACCAATTGCCCGGCAAAGCGCAGCATCAGCGCTTCGGCGACGGCAAACAGCAGGCCCAGGGTGAGCGAGAGCGCCAGCACCCAGCGCGCCGGCCACAACACAGCGCGGTAGAACGGCAGCAGCTTGTTGGGAAAGCCGGCGTTCTCGTCGTAGGGCTGATAGGGATCGATCAGGGTCTCGAAGAAGCGAAACATCGGTCGTGCTTGGCCTTTCGCGTGGGCGAGCGGGGCGGGGTTTTGTCCCAGATTGCGGCTCTCACGGTCTCTGCTGGGGCAGGGCCGAGCGGAACGCGTCACAGGGCGCCACACCAGTGTCCGCGGGAGGGACAGGGCAAGGCGCATCGGTGGCGGGGACGGTTTGAGCTATCGAAAAAGAGAGTTAGCAGAAAACCGTGGCGCTGTCATCAAAGCGATGCCAGCGCTCTTGCCAGTATGTGTCAGCAGATAGGGCGCGGCTCAGGTCTTCTCCAGCGCCATTTGGCGCAGCGCGTCCATGGGCACCACATCGAGCGCGCGCCGGTGGGTGGCCGCCAGCACCACCTGGGGCGCCTTGCCCGCCTCGAAGGCTTCGAGAAAGCGCCCAGCACAAAGACACCACCGGTCGCCCGGCTTCAGTCCCTCAAAGCCGAACTCGGGGCGCGGGGTCGAGAGATCGTTGCCGCGCGCCTTGGAAAACGCCAGAAACTCCGCCGTCATCACTGCGCAGACGGTGTGCGAGCCGGCGTCTTGGTGGTTGGTATCGCAGCAGCCGTTGCGAAAGAAGCCGGTCAGGGGATCGTGCGAGCAGGGTTCGAGCACGGCGCCGAGCACGTTGAGCGAGGGATCGATTTGAACGGTGCGCATCAATGTCTCCACGCGCTTGCAAGGCTGGTGTGCGCGACCATCTAGGGCATACCCCCCGGGATGCACAGCCAGAGGTTTCGCATGGCTACTTGGAATTCGCTAAAGACGTCAAAATGCTCGCCGCAAAAGCTGACACGCCGGCGCACGCTGGCGCTGGCGGGAGGCGCGGGACTGGCGGCGACGCTCAATCCGGCCCCTGGTGCGCTGGCCAATGAGGCCGAGGTGATCGATGCGCGCGTCGATCTGGCGCTGGCCAGGCTTTACCGCGAGATACCGGGCTCTGAGGCACTGGCCGCGCGTGCCAGCGCCGTGCTCGTCATGCCGAGCGTGGTCAAGGGCGGCTTTATCGTCGGCGGCACCTACGGCGAGGGTGCGCTGCGCTTCAAGGACACCGAGGGCGCCTACACCGAGACCGTCGAGTATTACTCGGTCGCCGCCGCCTCCGTGGGCTTTCAGGCCGGCATCCAGGAGACCAGCCACGCGTTGTTTTTCCTGAGCGAGGAGGCTTTGGCCCGCTTCCGCCGCACCGATGGCTGGGAAGTGGGGGCCGACGCCGAAGTCACCGCGCTCGACCGCGCGGTCAACCTCGATCTCAACTCGACCGTCTTCAAACGCCCGGTGGTGGCGCTGGTCTTTGCCGGGAGCGGTCTCTTGGTGGGCGCGAGCCTGGAGGGGGCGAAATACTCGCGGATTGTGCGCTAGCCCGCCGCTTTACGGCCCGCCGCTTCACGGATCGCGGCGATGTTGTCGGCATAGGCGCCGGGGGCCTCCACCGAGCCGCCGTTGAAGACCGCCGAGCCCGCCACGAGCACATCCGCCCCGCGCGCCCTGCATAAAGGCGCGGTCTCAGGCGTTACGCCGCCGTCGATCTCGATGTGCAGTGGGCGCTCCCCCGCCATGGCACGTAGGCGCTCGATCTTGGGCAGCACGCTCTCGATAAAGCGCTGCCCGCCAAAGCCCGGATTGACGCTCATCACGCAGACCAGATCGACCAGATCGAGCACCGGCGCCACCACCTCGGCGGGCGTGGCCGGATTGAGCGCTACCCCCGCCTTCACCCCCAGTCCCCGGATCGCCTGGAGCGAGCGGTGCAGATGCGGCCCCGCCTCGGCATGGACTGT
Source organism: Pseudomonadota bacterium (assembly GCA_038750185.1). Taxonomy (GTDB): domain Bacteria; phylum Pseudomonadota; class Alphaproteobacteria; order Rhodobacterales; family Rhodobacteraceae; genus Thermohalobaculum. The sequence goes on along the minus strand of JBCDHK010000177.1, from coordinate 454 downwards.
CAGCACATCGGCCCCGGCCTCAGCAAAGGCCGCGAGATAAGCGTCGCAAGGCGCGATCATCAGATGGACATCCATCACGCCCTTGATGTGCGGGCGCAGCGCCTTGCAGACATTGGGGCCGATGGTGATGTTGGGCACGAACTGCCCATCCATCACATCGACGTGGATCCAATCGGCGCCCGCGCCCTCCACCGCACAGCACTCAGCGCCGAGGGCGGCAAAGTCGGCGCTTAGGATCGAGGGGGCGATTTTCAGCGGCAGTGTGATCATGGCCGCTCTCTACCCCATGCAAGCCCCTAGGCAAACCCGCCACCTTGGGCTAAGAGCGCGTCTTCCGCGGCACTTACACCCCTGGAGGATTGCCGCAGACCACCAATCAAGGAGACAACACATGGCCGATCTGCCGGTTCTCGACGCCGCATCGCGCCCTGGCGTGGGCAAAGGGGCTGCCCGC
>JBCDHK010000176.1:0-7534 GCA_038750185.1 Pseudomonadota bacterium | reverse complement strand
GTTCGGCCCGCAACCCGTGGTAATCCACGGCGGCCAGCGCCTTGTCCCACGCAGTGTGATAATCGCCGCTGTCATATTCCCAACCCAATGCGCTGGTATAGGGGAACTGGTCGGCCTTGATGAAATTCTTGGACCGCAACTCAGCGGCATCCATGCCCAGTTCGATGGCCAGAACCTCGATCATCCGCTCGATGAAATAGGCCGCCTCCGTCACCCGGAACGAGCAGCGATAGGCAACACCTCCAGGCGCCTTGTTGGTGTAGACGCCGTCCACCCCGACATAGGCCACGGGGATGTCGTAGCTGCCCGTGCAGATATGAAAGAACCCGGCGGGGAACTTGGTCGGGTCGGCGCAGGCGTCAAACGCGCCGTGATCGGCGGTCACGTGACAGTGCAGCCCGGTGATCCTGCCGTCCTTTGTGGCGCTGATCTTGCCCTTCATCCAGTAGTCGCGGCGCGCGAAGGCCGCATCACCGGCCTCTGGTGCCAGGTCACCGCCGACCACGGCGCGTTCGATGCCTGCGCGGACCCGACCAAATTTCCCGCGGGCTTCTTCAACATCTGCACCGGCTCCTACGACATCCCCGTGGCCTACGTGGGCGTCGACGGCATCTACACCAACAAGGCGCCGGGGGGCGTGGCCTACCGCTGTTCGTTCCGTGTCACAGAAGCCGCCTACTTCATCGAGCGCATGATCGAGGTGCTGTCGATCAAGCTCAACATGGACGCGGCGGAGCTGCGCCGGATCAACTTCATCAAGAAGGAGCAGTTCCCCTACACCTCCGCCCTCGGCTGGGAGTACGACTCAGGCGATTATCACACCGCCTGGGACAAGGCCCTGGCCGCCGTCGACTACGAGGGCCTGCGCGCCGAGCAGGCCGAGCGCCTGGAGGCCTTCAAGCGCGGCGAGACGCGGCAGTTGATGGGCATCGGGCTCACCTTCTTCACCGAGATTGTCGGTGCCGGGCCGGTGAAGAACTGCGATATCCTCGGGATCGGCATGTTCGATTCCTGCGAGATCCGCATCCACCCGACCGGCTCGGCGATTGCCCGCCTCGGCACCATCTCCCAAGGCCAGGGCCACGCCACCACCTTCGCCCAGATCCTGGCGAGCGAAATCGGCATCCCGGCCGACGACATCACCATCGAGGAAGGCGACACCGACACCGCCCCTTACGGCCTCGGCACCTACGGCTCGCGCTCGACCCCGGTGGCAGGGGCGGCCACGGCCATGGCCGGGCGCAAGATCCGCGCCAAGGCACAGATGATCGCGGCCTATCTCCTGGAGGTCCACGACGACGACGTGGAGTTCGACGTCGACCGCTTCGTGGTCAAAGGCGCGCCAGAGCGCTTCAAGACCATGCAGGAGATCGCCTTTGCCGCCTACAACCAGGCCATCCCCGGCATCGAGCCCGGCCTGGAGGCGGTCTCCTACTACGATCCGCCCAACATGACCTATCCTTTCGGCGCCTATATCTCGGTGGTGGATGTGGATGTGGACACGGGCGTGGTCGATATCCGCTCGTTCTATGCGCTCGACGACTGCGGCACCCGGATCAACCCCATGGTGATCGAGGGCCAGGTCCACGGCGGGCTGACCGAGGCGCTCGCCATCACCATGGGCCAGGAGATCAGCTACGACGAGATGGGCAATTGCCAGAACGCCACGCTGATGGACTTCTTCCTGCCCACCGCCTGGGAGACGCCCAACTACGTAACCGACCACACCGTGACGCCTTCGCCGCATCACCCCATCGGCGCCAAGGGCGTGGGCGAGAGCCCCAATGTGGGCGGCGTGCCGTGTTTCTCCAATGCCGTCCACGATGCCTTCCGGCCCTTTGGGCTCACCCAGACCCACATGCCCCACGACCACTGGCGGGTGTGGCAGACGGCCTCGCGGCTCGGCCTGCATGGCTGAGGCGGGGTCCACGGAGGGTGCGGGCTTTCGCGCCCTCCAGGCGCGCCTGAGGGGTGCGGGCTATGTGGCCGACGATGCGCTGGCCATGGCGCTCCATCTGGCCGGTGCGCTCGGGCGTCCGCTGCTCCTCGAAGGGCCTGCGGGGGTGGGCAAGACCGAGGTTGCCAAGGCGCTGGCCGCGGTCTGCGATACCCGCTTGATCCGGCTCCAATGCTACGAGGGGCTGGACGCTTCGGCGGCCATTTACGAGTGGAACTACCGCCGCCAGTTGCTGGCCATCCGTGCCGCCGAGAGTGGCGGCGCGGCCCTCGACGAGGACGCGCTCTTCGACGAGAAATACCTGCTCCGCCGCCCCCTCTTGGAGGCGATCTCGGCGGAACACTCGCCGGTCCTGCTCATCGACGAGATCGACCGCGCCGACGAGGAATTCGAGGCCTATCTCCTGGAAGTCCTCTCCGATTTCCAGATCAGTATTCCCGAGCTTGGCACCATCACCGCGCGCACCCGCCCCAGCGTGATCCTGACCGCCAACGGCACGCGCGATCTCTCGGATGCGCTGCGCCGCAGATGTCTCTATGCCCATATCGGCTACCCCGAGCGCGAAGCCGAACTGGCGATCCTGGCCGCCCGCGGACCCGATCTCGCGCCACGTCTGGCCGAGCAGATCGTCGCCACCGTCCAGGCACTGCGCCGTGAGGACCTGGAGAAGAAGCCGGGCGTGGCCGAGATGCTCGACTGGGCCGGCGCATTGTCCGGGCTCGGCCTCAACGATCTGGCCGCCGACCCTGCCACAGTGCAAGCGACGCTGGTCTGCCTCCTCAAGACCGTGGCCGACCGTGACGCCGTGCCCCCCGAAGTACTCTCGCGCCTGATCGGGCGCGCGGCCTGAGGCCAATGCGCGCCACGCGCTTTCCAGCCCGCGCCAACCCGGCGGAGCGCGTCTCAGGCTTCATCGCCCATCTACGCCTCAACGGCTTTGGCGTGGGCCCCGCTGAGACCACCGCCGCCTTGCAGGCACTCGGAGCCGTCGAGGCCACCGATCCGCAAGAGGTGCGCCTGGCACTGCGCGTGCTGCTCTCGGGCGACAGCGAGGGCTGGCAGCGCTTTGACGCGCTCTTCGACGCTTATTGGTACAACGCCGGGCGCCCCCGCGATGAGGTCAAGCCCAAAGCCCAATCGCGCACCCGCACACGCCCCGCCCTTTGGCAGCCAGCGGGCCAAGACGGCGCCGACAGCCAGGATACCGCCCAAAAGGAGCCCGACCCTGGCGCCAGCGAAACCGCCTCCCAAGGCGAAGGCCGTCTACTCGCCACCCGTTCTGAGAGCCGCCACCGCCGCGATCTGCGTCAGTGCCTCGATCCCGAGAGCCTGCGCGCCGCTGAAACCGCCGCCGAGCGGATAGCGCGCGCCATCCGCGACCGCCGCTCGCGCAGGCGGCGCATCGCGCGCAAAGGCCACTCCCCCAATCTGCGCGCCACGATCCGCAAAAGCCTCGCCTCCGGCGGCGATCCGCTGGAGATTGTGCTGGAGCGCCGCCCCGAGCGCCCGATGCGCCTGGTCGTGCTCTGCGATGTCAGCGGCTCGATGGAGGTCTATGCGCGGGTGTTTCTCGCCTTCGTGCGCGGCCTCGTCTCACGCGATACCAAAGCGGAGGCGTTTCTCTTCCACACCCGCCTCATCCGCATCACCGCAGGGCTGGCCGAGCGCGATCCGCTGCGCCTCGCGACCCGCCTCTCGCTATTGGCCGAGGGTTTCGGCGGCGGCACCGACATCGCCGGCTGTCTCGACAGCTTCGCCAAGGCCCATGGCGCGCGCCTGCTGGATCGGCGCACGCTGGTGCTGATCCTCTCTGACGGCTATTGCACGGCCTCACCAGAGGGGATCGGGGCCGCCCTCACCCGCATCAAGCGCCGCGCTGGGCGGATCGTCTGGCTCAACCCGCTCAAGGGCTGGGCCGGTTACGCGCCCGTGGCCGCGGGCATCCAGGCGGCCCTGCCCCATCTCGACGCCCACCTCGCCGCCAACACGCTGGAGGCGCTGGCCGCCCTAGAGCCCGAGTTTGCCAAGCTGTAACGGAGACCCCGATGCGCGACGCCATCTTCGACACCATCGCGCGGCTGCGCCGCGAGGGCACACCGTTTTGCCTGGCTACTGTCACCCGCACCGCCCATGCCACCTCGGCCAAGGCCGGGGCCAAGGCCGTCGTCACGTCCGAGGGCGAGATCACCGGCCATCTAGGCGGAGCCTGCGTGCGCCGCGCCGTCGTGACCGCAGCCGCCACAGCCCTGGCCGAGGAGAGCGTGCGCCTGATCCGTGTCGCCCCTGGCGAGGGCACCACCGAGAGCGGCGAGATCGCGCGCTTTGCCAGCGGCTGTCCCTCGGGCGGCACGGTCGATCTGCTGATCGAGCCGTTTCGCCCCGCACCCTGGCTGGCGGTGTTCGGACGCACTCCCGTGGCCGCCGCCATCGCCCGCCAAGGCGCTTTGCTCGGCTGGCAGGTGGGGGCAGGCGAGGGCTCGGGGCTGGAGGCCACGGCCAGCTTCACCCCCGATCTGGCGCCGCTCGATCTCGGCCCGCGCGACGCTGTGGTGATCGCGTGTCAGGGCGAGGGCGATCTGGCGGCGTTGCAGACAGCACTCTCCAGCGCTGCGGGCTTTGTCTCCATGGTGGCGAGCCGGCAGAAGGCCGGTGTGCTCAAGCAGCGCCTGGCCAGCCGCAGCCTCTCGCCAGAGCGTCTGGCCACGCTGCGCGCGCCTGCGGGTGTCAGCATCGGCGCCGTCGATCCGGGCGAGATCGCGCTCTCGGTGCTGGCCGAGGTGGTGGCGTGGCGGCGCGGCTGTCTGGAGGCGGCAGGCCCAGCCCTCGATCAAACCGGCTGAGCCCGCCACACTCTCAGGTTGACAGCAACCGCCACCCGCACCACTGTAGCGCACCTCCCGCCATCCGCTTGGAGCGCGGCGCCCATGAAACTCATCATCCAGATCCCGTGCTACAACGAGGCCGGGCAGCTGCCCGAGACCCTGGCCGCCCTGCCGCGCCATGTCGAGGGGTTCGACTGTGTCGAGTGGCTGGTGATCGACGACGGCTCCAGCGACGGCACGGCCGAGGTGGCGCGCGCCCACGGGGTCGATCATATCGTGCGCCTGCCGGCCAATCAGGGGCTGGCCAACGCTTTCATGACCGGGCTCGATGCCTGCCTGCGCCAGGGTGCGGACGTCATCGTCAACACCGACGCCGACAACCAATACGATGCCCGCTGCATCCCCGATCTGACCGCCCCCGTGCTCGATGGGCGCGCCCAGATCGTGATCGGCGCCCGCCCCATCGACGACATCGCCCATTTCTCGGCACTGAAGCGCCGGCTGCAAAAGGCGGGTTCGGCGGTGGTGCGGCTGGCCTCGGGCGTGGCGGTGGCCGATGCGCCCTCTGGCTTTCGCGCTATCCACCGTGACGCCGCCGTGCGTCTCCACGTCTTCAACCGCCACACCTACACGCTGGAGACCATCATCCAGGCCGGACATCTGGGGATCACGGTGCTCTCGGTGCCGGTGACGGTCAATCCGCCGACGCGCGAATCGCGCCTGATCCGCTCGGTGGCGCAGTATGTGCTGCGCTCGGGGCTGACCATCTTTCGCATCTTCGTGCTCTACCGCCCGTTTCGGTTTTTCGCGCTAGTGGCGCTCTTGCTGGCGCTGCCCGGCGTGATCGCGTTTGGGCGCTTCGTGACGTTTTATCTGCTCGGCGACGGCGATGGGCGGGTGCAGTCGCTGGTGATCGGCTCGGCGCTATTGTCGATGGCGGCGGTGGCCTTCGTCGGCGGGCTCCTGGCCGATCTGACCGCGGCCAACCGCAAACTGTTGACCGAGATGCTCGCGCGCCAGTTCGAACGCGATCTGCGCGAGGCGGCGCTGGAGCGCGATGGCGCCAATGCCCAGCCAGCCCCCGCCAGACAAACCCCCACCCCACGCAAGGCCGCCACACCGCGATGACGGCCCGCGATCTGCTCTGGATCGTGCCGCTGGCCGGGCTCTGGCTGTGGCTGGCCACCGTCTCCTCGACGGGTCTGCTCAACACCGACGAGACCCTCTACGTCCTCGGCACCGACGCCATGGCCAAGGGCCGTCTGACCGTGGACAACGGCTTTGAGGCGCTCGGCCCCTTCGAGGCGCTGGTGCCCTATCTGATCCGCATCGGCCCCGAGGGCCTCGCCCCGCAATACCCAAGCGGCTATTTCGCCCTGGCGGCACCGCTGTTCGCGGCCCTCGACATCCGCGCGCTGATCCTGATCAACGCTCTCGCGGCGGCGGCGACGCTCTTCGTGCTGCACGCCAGCGCCCGCCTGTTCACCGACGACCGCCGCTTAGCGCTGCACGCGGTGTTGATCCTGGGGCTTTGCGGCTTTGTCATCGAGTATGTGCTGGGGGTGTGGCCGCACGCGCTCTCCATGCTGATCGTGGCCGTGGTCGTACACCTGAGCGCGCGCGCTGTCCTCGGCGGCACCCACCCTGGCCGCGATGCGGCGCTGGCAGGGCTTGTGCTGGGGCTTGGGCTAACGGTGCGCGTCGATGTGGTGCTGGCAGGGCCGCCCATCGCGCTCTGGGTGATCTTGTTTGCCCGCCGCCCGCTGGCGCTGGCTTGGCCCGGACTGCTCGGCGTGCTGCCGGGACTGGTGCTGGCGGCACTCCTCAACGAGGCGAAGTTCGGCACTTTCAATCCGCTCAGCTACGGCGATGCCAGCGGCAGTGCCAGTAGCACCAATCCGAGCCGCCATCTCTGGCTGATCCCAGCCGGCTTGGTGGGCCTTGGTGCGGCCTTTGCCCTGCGCCTGCCCATGCTCTCGCGCCGACTGCCCTGGCTGGCGCTGGCGGGCGTGGTCGCACTGGCCGGACTGGCGCTGGCGCTGCCGCGCGTGGCCAACATCCTCGCCGGCCTTGGCCACGGCGCCGAGGTGTTGCTGTTTGATCTGCGCGAGAGCCTGGACCCGCGCGAGGCCATTCGCCGCCTCGATGACGGCACAGTGCTGTTTTGGGGCTATCTCAAGAAGGCGCTCGGCCAGAGCCTGCCTTGGCTTGGTGTGCTGGTCTTCGTCGCCCTACACCGCCATGCCGCGCGCGAGCGGGCTTGGATCGTTCTGCTTGGCTTGCTGGCGCTCTTCTGGATGTTGCCGTTTCTGCGCATGGCCTGGCATGGCGGCGCGGGCAACAACTTGCGCTATTTCCTGCCGCTCCTGCCCTGGCTGGCGCTGCTTTGCGCCTATGGCTTGCGCGAGCTGTCTCGCCTGGGCGCGCGCCCGTTTTCAGTCGCGCTTTGGGCGCTGGTCGGGCTTGGTGCGCTGGTTGTGGGCGTGCTGATCTGGCACCAGCAAGGGATCGCCTTGGCAGCCTCGCTGCAACAGCGCCTGCCGCAATGGCTGCTGCTGGCGCTGGCTCTCGCGGGCGCGGCAACGGCGCTGGTTGGGCGCACGCGCGCCGCCGCTCTGGCCAGCGTGACGGCAGGCTTGACGGTGACGGCGCTCATTCTGGCGGGCGTTCTCGGCAATCTGTTCGATCTCAGCCAGAGCCAGCGCGTGCGCACCTATTATCAGGCCCGCGAGGCACATTTTGCGCCCCTGCCCGC
>JBCDHK010000175.1:0-7554 GCA_038750185.1 Pseudomonadota bacterium | reverse complement strand
GTGCTGATCGAGGACGCCTGCCGCGCCATCGATCTGGACGGCTCGCTGGGCGCAGCCCTCACCGCCATGAGCGAGGCTGGCGCCAGCCGCCTCGACAGCACCCGGATCGCCGCGTGAGCGCCCCCGATGTGATGCCCGATCTGGCGCCCGACTACGCCAGCAGCTTGCTCGTCACCGATCTCTACCAGCTCAACATGGTCGAAGCCTATTTGGCGGACGGCTTGACCGGCGAGGCGATCTTCGAGGTCTTTGTGCGCACGCTCGCTCCCAAGCGCGGCTTTTTGCTGGCGGCGGGCCTCGAACAGGCAGTGCGTTATGCCCTCAACGCGCGCATGAGCGAAGCGGAAGCCGCCTGGCTCACCGAGACCGGGCGCTTCTCCCAACGCTGCCTCGATTATCTGCGGGATTTCCGCTTCACCGGCCACATCGATGCGCTGCCCGAGGGCACGCTCTGCTTTGCCGAGGAGCCGCTCCTGCGCATTACCGCGCCGCTGCCAGAAGCCCAACTCCTGGAGACGCGCCTGCTCAATCTGCTCCAGTATCAGACCATGGTCGCCAGCAAAGCCGCGCGCATGCGCTTGGCAGCCCCTAGCGCCGATCTGGTCGATTTTGGCCTCCGCCGTGCCCACTCGGGCGAAGCCGGGGTGCTGGCCGCGCGTGCGGCCTATCTGGCGGGCTTTCTCGGCACGGCGACGGTGGCGGCAGGGCGCGCTTACGGATTGCCGCTCCTTGGCACCATGGCCCACGCCTACATCCAAGCCCATGAGGACGAGCGCGCCGCCTTTGCCAGCTTTGCCCGCGCGCGCCCCGATCAGACCGTTTTTCTGCTCGACACCTACGACATCCCCCGCGCCGCTGAGCGCCTGACAGCCCTGGCCCCAGAGCTGGCCGCCGAAGGGATTTCCCTGCGCGGCGTGCGCCTCGACAGCGGTGATCTCACCGCCGAGGCCAAGCGCGTGCGCGCCATCCTCGATGGTGCCAGGCTCCAGGACGTGCGGATTTTCGCCAGCGGCGGGCTCGATGAGAGCACGTTGCAGGGCTTTGTCAAGGCCGGTGCCCCCATCGCCGCCTATGGCCTTGGCACGGCGTTGGTCACGGCCGATGACATGCCCTCGCTCGACATCACCTACAAGCTGAAGTCTTACGACGGGCGCCCGACGCGCAAGCTCTCGTCGAACAAATCCTACTGGCCAGGCCCGGTGCAGATCTGGCGCGAGCGCAACGCCGAGGGCCGCCTCCACGCCGATCACCTCACCTGTGCCGATGAGGCAGCGCCCAGCCCAAAAGCCGAGGCGTTGCTACAGCCCATCGTGCGCGAGGGCCGGCTTTGTGCGCCGCTGGAGGATGTCCACACCGCTCGCACGCGCGCAGCCGAGGCCCTGGCCAGCTTACCGACAAGCGCCGCTTCGTTGGAGGCGCCCGAGCCGCTCACAGCACACGTCTCGCCGGCGCTGCGGGCGCTGGCCGCTGAAGTCGACCGTCGCCTCGGCTGATGAAAAAGGCCGGCCCCTGAGGAGCCGGCCTTTTTCATCGCGCCTGAGCGACGATTACGGCAGGATCACCGCGTCGATGACGTGGATGACGCCATTGGTGGCCTCGATGTCCGGCGTGATCACGCTGGCGTTGTCGACCGAGACGCCGCCATCGACCACGATGTCGACGGTCGAACCCTGTACGGTCGGCACTTCCATGGTGCCCGAGAGATCGCCCGACATCACCTTGCCCGAGACGACATGGTAGGTCAGCACGGCGACGAGTTGGTCTTTGTTCTCGGGCTTGAGCAGGTCTTCGACGGTGCCGGCGGGCAGCGCGGCGAAGGCCTCATCGGTGGGCGCGAACACGGTGAACGGCCCGTCGCTCTTCAGCGTCTCGACCAGACCAGCAGCCTGCACGGCCGCAACCAGCGTGGTGAACGAGCCAGCATCGACGGCGATGTCGACAATGTCCTTGTCTGCAGCCAGGGCGGCGGGCGCGGTGGTCAGGGTCAGGGCGAGGCCGAGGGTGGCGGCCTGGAATGTCTTGATCATGGGTGTCTCCTGATCTCGGGTGAGTCGCCCCAGGGCGGTGCACGAGGCGATGCAACGGTAAATGGGGCGTGAACAGGGCAATCAAGAGGGGCGAGGGGAATTTTCCCACATTATTTTCATTGCATGATGGCTTTCCTTACAGCGCAAAAAATCTTTGAATTTCCAATACGGAAACCTTGAAATTCGGACAAATCGTCACGGGTTGAATTTTGGGATTTACTTAACGCGGCAAACTCTGACCGCCTCCGCAGAGGCGGCGCGCGTCGGCCTCTGCCTGGGCGCACTTGGCCTGGCGCGCCGGCGCGTCGATTGGCGGCGGTGGGCCGCGTCCGTAAGCTCAGGCCGTGCGCCGACGCCGACGCAACAGAAAAGGCGCTGCGATGGCACTGAGCAGCAGCGGCGCCGTCGGGCCGATGGGAATGATCGCCGTCGGGTCGTTGATCTGGAACACGTCGATGCGGTTTTCGTCGATATTGCCCAGAAACAGCCGGTTCGTCGCGGGATCGATGGCGAGCGAGGACGGACTGAAATCGATGCCAAGAAGGGCGGCCAGCGGGTCGAGCGAGAAGGCCTCCACGAACGTGCCGTCGGGCGTGATCTCGTAGATGACGCCATTGCCCGTGTCGTCGTCGGCGACCAGCAGGTTGCCGGTGAACGGGTCGATGGCCAGACCCTCGGGCTCGTCATCGCCGCCGACGATGGTTTCATACTCGAGAACGTTGAGGAGCGACGGGGTGCCAAGGTCGATTTCGAAGATCTGTTGAGACGTGTCGGAGCCGACGAAAGCCGACGACGGGCCGAGCACGACACTGCTCACCTCCCGTGAGCCGTCGGCATCGACCGGTGCACCGGCGGCGTCCAGCGTCACGTTGATCCCGCCAGGCACGATCTGGCCGGTGACAGTGTACTCTACCAGGCGATCACCGGATTGATCGGGGGTTGGACCGCTGAAATCATTAAAATCGATGCCGACGAGAAGATTGCCGTTCGGCAAGAGAGTCAGCCCCTCGGCGTCTTCTGTTGCACCGGAAGCGGTATTGAAAAGCACCCCTTCCAGCTCGAACACATTCAACACGGTGCCATCGGTTTGCGCCTCGACCAGCTGATTGTTATCGGTGAAAAACACGGTGCCGGTAGTCGGGTTGAAGGCGATGCCGTCCGGGTCGACATTGAGATTGAACAGGTTGCCTGTCGCGTCGTCCAGCACCTGGACGTCGGCACTGGCAACGAATGACTCGACGTACGTCAGCGACACCCCGAAGGCCGCATGCGGCATGAGACTGACAGCGGCGACGGCTGCCAGCAGTTTGGTTGACGACATGATACCCTCCTCGTCTTTGCAGTTTTGACAGGAGGGACAGGATCGTCGTTAAAAGTCAATTGCTTACAACTTATACGTGAAGGATTATTTTTGAATAATCAGGCGTTGATCAGCGCATAAGTACTAAGCGGCTCGATTGCGCGAAAACGCACCTGCCCGGTGGTAAACCGGCAGACGAGGCTCAACCGTCTCCGAAACCGCGGCAGTCCTTACAAGCGACGGGGCGGGGCCGCGCACTCGGGGACCGGAGAGCGTTCTCACAGCGGTCGCGCGCGCGGTCACTCAGGCCGTCGAGACGCCGATGGCTGGGGTTTGGCCTTTGGCGCGGTGTGCAGACGATCGAGCGCCGTCTCCAGATCGCCTAGAAGCGCAGGCCACGCCCGCGCCGCCGTCACCTCGGCCCGCCCGATCAGCACATAGTCCCAGCCAGGGCGCGCCCGAGACGCAAGCACCGCGCGCGCCGCCGCGCGCAGGCGGCGTTTGGCACGGTTGCGCGCGACGGCGTTGCCGACCTTCTTGGAGCAGGTGTAGCCGATGCGCGCGGGCGCTCTGTCGCTGCGCGCGCGGGCTTGGACGATCATCCCAGGCATGGCCCACTTGCGCGCCTTGGCGCAGGCCAGGAAGTCGCGGCGTTGTTTGAGGGTCGCAAGCGCGGGCGTGCCCGCCGAAATGCCCGCCGCCATGGGCCGGCCTCAGGCCGAGAGCCGCTTGCGCCCTTGCGCCCGGCGGCGCGAGAGAACCTTGCGCCCGTTCTTGGTCGCCATGCGCGCGCGAAAGCCGTGGCGGCGCTTGCGCACGAGACGGCTCGGCTGATAGGTGCGTTTCATCTCAGTCTCTCCTGGCAGATACACCGGGGGCAGGGGGCAGACACACCGGGCCGCTCCCAGCTACCTGCGGTGCGTCTCGGACGACGGGAGATACTCCCCCCGCCCCCAAGCTGTCAACGCACTGTCAGCGCTCAAAACCCGCTCTCAAACCTAGCACCGCCCATCAATAGCGCGTGAGGGCGCTGGCGAGGTGGCCTGCGCACCGCCATACTACTAGGCAGTGCAACACCGGGGGAGCCCCATGACCGTGAGCGACACCGCACCCAAGCCCGTCAAACCGAGCCTGAAGCGCTTTTTGCCCATCGGCGTGCTGGGTCTTGGCGCTCTGCTCGGCCTCACGCTGGCGGGCGACTATCTCAGCTTCGAGGCCATCGAGCGCAATTACGAGGGCCTGCTCGCCTGGCGCGACCAAAACCTGGTCCTCGCGGCGCTGGCCTTTGCCGGGCTCTATGTCGTGGCCACCGCCTTCTCGATCCCGGGCGCGATCTGGCTGACGCTGATCGGAGGCTTGTTGTTCGGGCTCTACCTCGGCACGGCGCTGGTGCTGGTTGGGGCGACCATCGGAGCCACGCTGGTGTTTTTGGCCGCGCGCACCTCCTTTGGCGCGCTCTTGCGCGAGAAGGCGGGGGGGTGGATCCACCGCTTAGAGGCGCAGTTTAAGGAGGGCGAGGTCTCGCTGCTCCTCATCATGCGCTTGGTGCCCGCAGTGCCGTTTTTCATCGCCAATCTGGCGCCGGCCTTTCTCGGGGTACGCCTGGCCACCTTCGTCTGGACCACGGCGCTCGGCATCGTGCCGGGGACGGTGGTCTATATTTCCATCGGTGCCGGGCTTGGCGAGCAGCTCGCCCGCGGCGAGAGCCCCGATCTCGGCGTGATCTTCGAGCCGCATGTGCTGGGGCCGCTCTTGGGATTGGCTGTGCTGGCTGCGTTGCCCTTGGTGCTCAAACGCCTGGGCCTGCGCCGTCCTGGCTGACCCGCCCACAAAGGAGTGTCCGAGATGAGACAGAGTATACTGCCGACCACCCCCGATCTGTGCATCATCGGCGCGGGCTCTGGTGGGCTCTCCGTTGCCGCAGGCGCGGCGCAGATGGGCGCGAGCGTGGTGCTGATCGAAGCCGGCGCCATGGGCGGTGATTGCCTCAATGCCGGCTGTGTACCCTCCAAGGCGCTGATTGCTGCGGCCAAACGCGCTGAGGCGCAGCGCTCGGGCACAGCCTTCGGCGTAACGCCGGTCGAGCCCGAGGTCGACTACGCCGCCGCCATGGGCCACGTCCACAACACCATCGCCGCCATCGCCCCCCACGACAGCCAGGAGCGCTTTGAGGGCCTGGGCGTGCATGTCCTGCGCGCCCGTGCCCGCTTTATCTCGCCGCGCGAGGTCGAGGCCGGCGGGCATACCATCCGCGCGCGCCGCTTTGTGGTGGCGACCGGCTCCTCGCCCGCTGTCCCGCCGATCCCGGGGCTCGACAGCGTGCCCTATCTGACCAACGAGAGCCTCTGGCAAAACTCCACCAAGCCGGGCCACCTGATTGTGCTCGGTGGCGGCCCCATCGGCATGGAGATGGCCCAAGCCCATCGGCGCCTCGGCTCTGAGGTGACTGTGATCGAGGCGGCGCGGGCGCTAGGCCGCTCCGATCCCGAAGCAGCCGCCGTGGCCGTGGCGCGCCTGCGTGCCGAGGGTGTGGATATCCGCGAAGGCGTGAAGGCCGAGGAACTCTCCGGCGAGGCCGGTGCCATCACCGTGCGCCTTGAAGGCGGCGAACAGATCACCGGCACCCATCTGCTGGTGGCCACCGGGCGGCGCGCCAATGTGATTGGTCTCGGGCTGGAGGCCGCCGAGATCGCCCATGACGCCACCGGCATCGCCACCACCAAGGGTCTGCGCTCGACCACCAACAGCCGCGTCTACGCCATCGGCGATGCGGTGGCGGGCGGGCTGCAATTCACCCACGTCGCGGGCTATCAGGCTGGGCTGGTGGTGCGCAGTGCCCTTTTCCGCCTGCCCATCACCAACCGCACCGACCACATCCCGCATGTCACCTACACCGACCCCGAGATTGCCCAGATCGGTCTGACCGAGGCCGAGGCCCTGGCGGCGGGCAAACAGATCGAGGTCCACCGCGTCCCCTTTTCCGGCAACGACCGCGCCCAGGCCGAGCGCGAGACCGAAGGGCTGCTCAAGCTGATCTCGGACAAACGCGGGCGCATCCACGGCGTCTCGCTGGCCGGGCCGCACGCGGGCGAGCTGATCCAGGTCTGGGCGCTGGCGATCTCCAAGGGCCTCAAGATCAAGGACATGGCTGGCCACGTCGCGCCCTATCCGACGCTCGGTGAGATCTCCAAACGCGCCGCGGGCGCCTGGTTTTCGCCGCGCCTCTTTGAGAGCGACACCGTCAAGCGGGTGGTGCGGGTACTGGCACGCCTTGGATGAAAGAAGCCCGCCCTACGCTTCCGCTGGGCGGAAATTCGCTTTAGAGTAGCACTAGACGTCGTCGAAGAGGAAGCGCATGGGCCTGTTCCGCGGGCTGTCCGGCCGGCTCCTGGTGCTCACCGTGGCCGTGGTCATGGTGGTCGAGGTGATCGTGTTCGTGCCCTCGGTGGCGCGCTTTCGCCAGGACTACCTGGAAGAGCGCATCGCGCGCGCCCACCTCTCGGCCCTGGCCGTGATGGCCGCGCCTGATTTCATGGTCACCAAGGAGATGGAGCGCGCGCTGCTCGATGGCGCGGGCGTGCGCAATGTGGTGCTGGTGCGTGAGGGCGCGCGGGCGCTCATCCTGACCAGCCCCGGCCTCGGCCAGGTTGCCGAGAGCTTCGATCTGCGCGGCCAGGGGGCGGGCCAGACCATTGCCGATGCGCTTTCGCGCCTGGTGCGCCCGAGCGGCGCCGAGGTGATCCGCGTCATTGGTGCCACGCCGGAGGGCGGTCCTCCCGGCCAGGCGGAGGCGCTGGAGATCACCCTCGATGCCGCGCCGTTGCGTGTGGCCATGCTCGATTACGGCTTGCGGGTGCTCAATCTCTCGCTGGTGATTTCGCTCTTTACCGCCACGGTGGTGTTTTTGGTCATCCGCCGCGTCGTGGTCAGCCCGCTGGTGCGCCTGTCGGGGGCCGTGCGCCGCTTTCAGGACGACCCCGAGGATCCCGCCCGTGAGATCAGGCCCTCGGGCGGTGCGGGCGAGGTGGCCGAGGCCGAAGCCGCCATCGCCGCCATGCAAGCCGACGTGCGCCGCGCCCTGGCCGAGCGCGCGCGTCTGGCCAGCCTCGGCACAGCGCTCTCCAAGATCAGCCACGATCTGCGCAATATGCTCGCCGCCCAACTGCTGATGACCGACCGCCTGGGCCGTTCCAGCGATCCGGTGGTGATGCGGGTTGCGCCCAAACT
>JBCDHK010000174.1:0-7602 GCA_038750185.1 Pseudomonadota bacterium | reverse complement strand
GGGCAAGGCCCATGTGGGCCGGTGCCGCATGAAGGGCGCAAAGCCGCACAAGTCCGCACGCGGTGTAACGGACGATGGCTGGTCTTTGGGGAAAATCGCCACCAAAGCCGCGGTCGGGCCGTATTAGCGCTTGGCAGCCCGGCGCTCTGCCGATAGGGAGCGGCGATGGTCGTGCGTTCGCTCTATCCCGATGCCCAAAGCTATCTCCGGGCGCCGCGCAAAGCGGTGGCGCTGTTTGGCATGTCTGGTCTTGGCAAGACCCGCACCGCCAGCTTGTTGCGCGAGGCGGGGGACTGGTTTCACTACTCGGTCGATTATCGCATCGGCACGCGGTATATGGGCGAGCACATCGTCGATAACTTCAAGCGCGAGGCGATGCGCAACCCGTTTTTGCGCGAGTTGTTGCGCTCAGACTCGATCTATATCGCCTCCAACCTGACCTTTGAAAATCTCTCCCCCCTCTCGACGTATCTGGGCAAGCCCGGCGATCCCGATCGCGGTGGCATCGCCTTTGAGGACTACGTCGAGCGCCAGCGCCAACACCGCCAGGCCGAGATCGAGGCGCTGATCGATACGCTGGAGTTTCTCGACAAGGCGCATGCGATCTACGGCTATGATCACTTTCTGGCCGACACTGGCGGCTCGATCTGCGAGGTAGTCGATCCTTACGATCCCGAGGACAGGGTGCTGGGCGCATTGGCAGAGCGGCTGCTTCTGGTCCAGATCCGCAGCACCGAGGCGCTGGAGGAGGAGCTGGCGGCGCGGTTTGAGCGTGCGCCCAAGCCCATGTACTACCCCGAGGATTTCCTGCGTGAGACCTGGGCTGCCTATCTCCAGCGCGCGGGCTGTGCGGCGGAGGCAGTCGATCCCGACGCCTTCATTGCCTGGGGGTTTCGCCGTCTGCTGGCGCACCGCCTGCCGCGCTATGATGCCATGGCGCGCGGCTGGGGGGTAACAGTCGAGGCGGCCGAAATCGAGGCGGTGACGACGGCGGCGGAGTTTGACGCCCTCATCGCGCATGCCATCGAGCGGGGCAACGCGGGCTAGACCGGCTCTGACCGCCTCCTACAGCGTGCCGCGCGCGGGGTAGGCGTTGTCGAGGACAAAGCGCAGCCCCCCAGCCAGTTCGGCCATGGGCGGGCGCGTGAAGGGCGCGCTTTGCGTGGCCGAAAACAAAATCCGCCCATCGGCGCGGACGACCATCAGCCCGGGCTCGGAAAACCGCGCCGGCTCGTCGCTGCCAGGGCGTGCCTCGGAAAGATAGAGCCCCCAGGCGCGTGCTGTGGCTTCGTCCAAGCCGTAGCCGAGCGCCAAACGGTCGAGCCCCCATTCGCCGGCGGCGGCACTGGCGCGCTCTTGGCTGTCCATGGAGACCGCCACGATCTCCGCACCGAGCTCGGCGAAGGCCTCGATATGATCCTGGACGCTGACGAGATAGTTGCGGCAGAGCGGGCAGTGCTTGCCGCGGTAGAACACGATCACGCTGAAGGTCTCGGGGGTGCGCTCAGACAGCGTCCAGCGATCGCCGGAGATCAGCGAGACGGAAAGGGCGGGGGCTTGGGTGTCGGGCAACGGCATGGTGGGGCTCTTCTTGGTTTGCGGTGACGGCTGCTCAAGTGGGCACCCATCGACACCGAACAACCCTCAAGCCCGTCCCAGCCGATCACACTGGCGTGGTTTTCATTCGCCTCTGAGACAGCTAAGACCGGTCCGAGCGGTCCAAGCGTTTGGCCAGGAGGCGCCTACAGTATTGCGCGCGAACGTTGGTTCACCCGCAACGCTGTAGATTTTTTTGCCGCGATTTCCTGGTCAGGCGGTGCTTCCACCCCCCTTGAAATCGCTTTAAGGCTCGCACGCGCAGAAAGAACATGACCCATGCCGATCAAGATCCCCGAGCAACTGCCCGCCCACGACGTGCTGCGCGAGGAAGGGGTGATGGTGCTCTCCGAAGAGGCCGCCATCCGCCAGGACATCCGCCCGCTCCAGATCGGTCTGCTCAATCTGATGCCCAACAAAGCGCGCACCGAGACCCAGTTTGCCCGCCTGATCGGGGCGACGCCGCTCCAGATCGAACTGACGCTGATCCGCATGTCCGAGCATCGCTCGAAAAACACCTCCGGCGCGCATTTGGAAGCGTTTTACCGCCGCTTTTGCGAGGTGCGCGAGCGCCGCTTCGATGGGCTGATCGTCACTGGGGCGCCGATCGAACTGCTCGATTTCGACGAGGTGACCTACTGGCACGAGCTGCGCGAGGTGTTTGCCTGGACCCAAAGCCATGTCCATTCGGTGCTGGCGGTGTGCTGGGGGGCGCAGGCCATGCTCAACCATTTTCACGGCGTGCCCAAGCACCGCTTGGCGCGCAAAGCCTTTGGCTGTTTTCGCCACACCACGCTGGCGCCGGGCTCACCTTACTTGCGCGGCTTTTCCGACAATCTGGCCATCCCCGTCAGCCGCTGGACTGAAGTGCGCGCCGCCGATCTGCCCCAGGGGCGGGGCTTGCGCGTGCTGATCGCCTCCGAGCAGTCCGGGCTTTGCCTGATCGAGGATCCAGGCCGCCACGCGCTCTACATGTTCAACCATCTGGAGTACGACACCACCTCACTCGACGAGGAATACCGCCGCGATCAGGCTAGGGGCGAGGATACCGGCCTGCCGGTCGGCTATTATCCGGGCGACGATCCAAGCCGAGCGCCGGAAAACCGTTGGCGCAGCCACGCCCATCTTCTGTTCGGCAACTGGATCAACGAGGTCTACCAGAGCGCGCCCTTCGATATGACCTCCATCGGGCGCACACCGGCTGATGCGGTGGACGCTGGCGGCTGAGGCCCTGCTCTTGCCGCGTGCCCTCTGCTGCCCCATCTGTTGACGCGCACGGATAGTCGGTACGGACAGTTGAAAGGCCAAGAATATGAAACGGCGCGGATTTCTCGCAGGTTCGGCAGCGCTCGCCCTGGCCGGTTGCGGCGTCTCGCCCAAACCCTTTGATCCGGCTGAAGTGCGCGCCGATTTCCCGCCCATCGGCAATTTCGTCACCGTCGAGGACCGGCGCATCCATTATTGGGAGCAAGGCGAGGGCCAGCCCGTGGTGCTCGTCCACGGCGCCAGCGGCAATCTGCGCGACTGGACTTTCGATCTGGCCGGGCCGTTGTCGCAGAACTACCGAGTCATCGCGTTTGATCGCCCGGGCCTTGGCTATTCTGAGCGCCCTCTCCGCGATGGGTGGGATCCGCGGGTCCAAGCGCGCCTGCTCCACGGTGCGACGGCCAAGCTCGGCGCCGAGCGTCCCATCGTCGTAGGCCATTCCTGGGGCGGTGCGCTGGCCATGGCCTGGGCGCTGCAATACCCCGAGGGCACGCGCGGCGTGGTGCCGGTTTCGGCGGTGACGATCCCTTACGGCGGGCTGGCGCGCATGGTCTATGCGCTGGGGCTCTCCGATCTCATTGTCGAGGCCTACTCCGACAACCTTGTGGAGCGCGCGCGTGAGGGCGGCATCAAGGACTTCATCGCCCGCGTCTTCCGCCCCCAGAAGGTGCCTGAGGGCTATGTCGAATACATCGGCGCGCCTTTGGCGTTGCGGGCAGACACGCTGCGCGCCAATGCCGAGGATCTGCAAAACATCAACGTGGCGCTGCGCCGGATGCAAGGCGGGTACGAGCGCTTACAGGTGCCCGTCGAGATCATCCACGGCCAGCGCGATTTCATCGACTGGGACGACCAGGCCAAGATCCTGGCCGAGCGCGTCCCCCAATCCCGCCTGACACTGTTGCCCGGTGTGGGCCACATGGCCCACCACGCCGCGCCCCAGGAACTGGCCCGCGCCATTGGCCGTCTTGCTGCGGCGTGAGCGGGCCTGCGATCCCAGCACGCCCAGCTGCGTCCTGCAAAGAGGCAGGCCAAGCCACTATTCCCGCTTGTGGACAAGCACGCAGGGCTATCGGTGCTTGCCCCTGCCATTGCCCCTATGGTTGAGTACTCGGACAACGATGGCTGCGTGACAACGCGCCGCCCTCTGCTATCGTTGGTAAGGCAGCAGGAGTAGCAGACGCATGAGTCATCACGAATCCGCGCTCAAGGCTCAGTTTTATCTGACCGCCCCCCAGCCTTGCCCCTACCTGGAAGGGCGCGAGGAACGCAAGGTCTTCACCACGCTGCAAGGGTCGAGCGCGATCGAGGTTAACAACACCCTCTCGGCCAAGGGCTTTCGCCGCTCGCAATCGGTGATCTATCGCCCGGCCTGCATCGGCTGTGCCGCCTGTATGTCGATCCGAATTCCCGTGGCCAGCTTTCGCCCCTCGCGCACCCAGCGCCGTATCGCGGCGCGCAACGCCGATCTGGTGCGCCGTCCCTGCGAGGCTTGGGCGACGGAGACGCAATTCGATCTCTTCCGCCGCTATCTCGATCACCGTCACGCCGGCGGCGGCATGGCCGATATGGACGCCTTCGACTACGCCTCCATGGTCGATGAGACCCCGGTCAATTCGAGCGTGATCGAGTATGCCCACTCCTGCCCCGAGAGCGGCGAGCGGCGCCTGATGGCGGCGTGCCTCTCGGACATCTTAGGCGACGGGCTATCGATGGTATATTCGTTTTTCGATCCCAACGCACGCGAGCGCAGCCTCGGCGCCTTTATGATCCTCGATCACATCCGTCTGGCTGGCGAGATGGGGCTGGATTATGTCTATCTCGGCTACTGGGTCGCGGGCTCGCCCAAGATGAGCTACAAAACCGGCTATCGCCCGTTTGAGCTGTGCGATGGCGCGTCCTGGCGGCCTTATCAGAGCCTCGAAGACTACGAGCATCGCCATGCACGCGCGCCTAAAGTTCCGCAGGGTGAGCGCGCTTTTTAGAGCGGCTAAAATCAGCTTGGCAAGCGCTTAAGGCCGCGCGCCGCCTTCCAGAGTTGCGCCCAGTTCCGCCATCAGCGCCGGAAAACCCGGGAAACTGGTGGCGATGGGCGTCACATCGTCGATGGTGACTGGCTGGCGTGCGCCAAGGCCTAGCACCAAAAACGCCATCGCGATGCGGTGATCGAGCTGCGTGGTTACGGTCGCCCCCCCCGCCACACTGCCCGGCCCGCGCCCGTGGACGATCATCCCCTCAGGCTCTTCCGTGACCTCGACGCCGCAAGCGCCAAGCCCCGCCACCGTGGCCGCGATGCGATCGCACTCCTTGACCCGCATCTCAGCGATGCCGCGCATGATCGTCTCGCCCTCGGCAAACGCGGCGATGCACGCCAGGATCGGGTATTCGTCGATCATGCTGGCAGCCCGGGCGGGCGGTACGGTCACGCCTCGCAACGGCCCGTGGTGTACGACTAGATCGGCCACCGGCTCGCCGCCTTCCTCGCGCTGGTTCTCAAAACGCAGGTCAGCGCCCATCTCGGTGAGCGTCTCATAAAGCCCCGCGCGCGTCGGGTTGAGCCCGATGGCAGGCACGCGCACCTGCGCGCCCTCCGAGATCAGCGCCGCCGCCACCGCGAAGGCGGCAGAGGAGGGATCGCGCATTACGGCCAGGCTCTGCGGGCGCAGATCCGGCTGGCCGGTAAGGCGAATGATCCGGCCTGCGGGGCCATCCTCGACCGCCACCTCGGCGCCAAAGCCGCGTAGCATGCGCTCGGTGTGATCGCGCGTGGCCACCGGCTCGATTACAACCGTCTCACCCGGTGCATTGAGCCCGGCCAAAAGCACCGCGGATTTGACCTGTGCCGAGGCGACCGGCAGCGTGTAGCGCACGGGCACCGGATCTGCCGCGCCTTGGAGCGTCAGTGGCAGCAAACCGCCTTCGCGCCCGAGCGAACGGGCGCCAAATTCGGCCAGCGGCGCCAACACCCGCCCCATGGGACGGCTGCAAAGCGAGGCATCGCCCGTGAAGGTGGCGGCAATCGGCGTGGTCGCCATGGCGCCCATGATCAGGCGCACACCGGTGCCGGCATTGCCGCAGTCGATCACGCGCACGGGCTCGCCAAATCCCCCGACACCGACCCCGCGCACGATCCACGTCTTGTCCTCACACACTACCTCGGCGCCGAACGCGCGCATTGCCGCGGCCGTAGCCAGCACGTCCTCGCCTTCGAGTAGCCCCGTAATGCGCGTCTCACCCACGGCCAGCGCGCCCAGGATCAGCGCGCGGTGGGAGACCGATTTATCGCCGGGAATAGCGGCTTCGCCACGCAGACCAGAGGAGGGGTGCGCCGTCATCGGGCGTTTGGGGTCGATGCGGGACATGGATGGGAGACCTTTGCTGCTGGGGCTGAGCGCGCTTGTGATAGCCCCCGCTTAAGCCCCGGTCCAGCATGGCCTGCGCTGAGACCGACCCGGACAGGCCGGGCCGGCCTCATGCGAGATCATCCGACCGCTCCGTGCACACAGACGGACAAACGATCCCGCTCCTCGCTCACACATCGAGAGGGTGCCATACACGCTCCGGTAAGCAGCTAAATCCGGAAACACCCTGTCGACGCCAGTGTTTTGCAAAATGAAATCGGCATGGATTTGACCGTTCGCGCCTTTGTTTCGCCCGGTCCGTGGCAAGGAGCGCCTTGGTCTAAGAAACCCGCTCAAGGCGCTGAAATGTCAGGTAGTGGGGACGCCGGCCCTCACGCAGTGCTTTGGCCTCGTAGCGCGTGCCGGGCCAATCGGGCCAAGGGGTGCGCCAGTCGGCGGCACGCTCGGCGGTCCAGGTGAAGGCGGGGTGGGCGTGGATGGCCTCCAGGGCGTGCCCGACATAATCCTCGATGTCGGTGGCAAAGCGTAGGTGGGCGCCGGGGGCCATGACACGGGCCAGCGCATCGAGATTGCCCGCTTGGAGGAAGCGGCGCTTGCGGTGGCGTTTCTTTGGCCAAGGGTCGGGGTAGAGCAGAAAGACGCGTGTGATGGCGGCCTCGGGCAGCACATCGAGCAGATCGCGCGCATCCCCTGGATGAAGGGCGATGTTGGTGAGCCCCGCCCGCTCGATGGCGGCGAGCAGCATGGCAACGCCGTTGATAAAGGGCTCAGCCCCGATCAGCCCAACATCGGGGTTTTCCGCGGCTTGATGGCGGAGATGCTCGCCGCCGCCAAAGCCGATCTCCAGCCAGACCGGGGCGCTACCAAAGCGCGCACCAAGATCGAGGGGGCGGCGCTTGGGGTTTTCGTCCCAGCCGACATCGGGCAGCGCCAGCGGGCCCAGCGCCTCAGCCAGCAGACGCTCATGGCCTGGGCGGAGCGGCTTGCCCTTGCGCCGGCCGTGGAAGTTACGCCAAGGCCGATTGTCGATGGCCCCTCCCGGCAAGCGTACGAGCCCTGCCGCCTCGTCACGGATCAAAAGGCCGCCCGGCTCATCGCCCCACCCCTCCAAGCCGTAGCCGGTCGCGCACTGTCCGGTCTCGAAGTTGATCACGACGGGCCCCCGGTTCCCTGAGGCGTCCGCGTAGATCTCTCCAGGTGCAAGCCGTTCCCAGCCCTTGAACAAAGCCGGGCTCACACCGCCTTCTTCAGCGCCTCGGCCAGATCGGTGCGCTCCCAGGAGAAGCCGCCGTCGTCCTCGGGCGTGCGGCCAAAGTGGCCGTAGGCTGCTGTGCGCTTGTAGATCGGCTTGTTGAGGCCGAGGTGGGTGCGGATGCCG
>JBCDHK010000173.1:0-7760 GCA_038750185.1 Pseudomonadota bacterium | reverse complement strand
CTTAAGGACTGCACCAACAGCCACTTTAGCTAATGGTAAAGCCATCAGCCCCCTCCGCCTGCTACCAGTCGACCAGCCGCCATGGCCGAGATCTCCAGCCGCTCGCGCCGGCCCAACTCGACCACGCCGGTAATGTCGTAGGTGCGCCCGTCGAAGCGAATGCGGTCCGGCTCGGCGACCGTGGCCAGCACCGGCGTCCAGCGCGTTACAAAAGTGTCGGGTACCTGGACGCGTTGCTCGGCGATTTGCTGGCGCTCAGATCGGGAGCCGCGCTTCCATTCGGCGGAGACGGTGGCGATCTCGGTCCAGGTGGTGACGGGGTCGTTCATCGCATCGCGCCCGGTTTGGCGGCGCTCGATGACGATGCGACGATCGTAGGCCCCGGCGCCGCGCATCAGACGTGCAACGCCGTGGGCGCGCAGAGCGCATCGACACCGAGGGGCACGGTCGCGACGATGGTGCCGGTGATCACCGCCTCGCGATGCTCGTAGAGATGGGCGAACATCATCAGGAGGGCGGCGCGCAGATCGGCGGGAACGCCGGCAGGCGCCGTAGCATGCCCCACCACCAGATCGACGCGCACGCTGTTGTAATCGGCAATCGGTGTCGGCCACGTCAGGCCATAGGCCGGGGCGATCTCGCGAGGGCGCTGATCCTCAATTAGGATATAGCGCGAGGGATCAAGCACTTGCTCCGCGCGGTTGATATCGTCCCAGGCGATCTGCTGCACGCTCACAACCGGCCAGACCGGAAGTTGGATGCGGCGTGGAAAGCGACGCATGGTGAGGCGCACGGTCTGGCGCATCAGGCGGTGGCGTGTCCGATGCTCAATGGCCTCAGCCGCCGCCCGGATCAGGGCGGCGATCAAGGTATCCTCGTGACTGCCATCAATTCGCGAGTGCACCTTGGCTTCGGCGACCGTGACCGGCTCAGCCGCTGGGGGCGTCAGTACCGAGATGTCCTGATCGACGAAGCGCGGGTACATCAGACGATCTCGACCACGCTAGCGGCATCGACCTCTGCGGGTGGTGCCTCGCGCGGATCGAAGCCCAGCACCAGTGCCCCCACATCCGAGGTCGCGCCGCCCACAGTGACGACCAGGCGGATGAAGGCGAAGCCGCCCTCGATGTCCAGATCGGTGTCGCGCAGATCGATGATCGCCTGCTTATCGTCGCCGCCCGCCTTGACGATCTGGGTGATCGCTTTGTCGGCGATGTCCTTGGCGTCGGCGCCGCTGGCGCTGGTCGCCTGTTGCAGACGGGCATCGACGGTGGCGCCGGCACCGAGCGTGCCGGTCATGATCAGGGCCATGGCGGCGTGGAAGCCGACCAGCGACAGCCAGCCGGTGTTGACGCTGCCCGCCGGGGTCACGTCCGGGTCGATGGCGCCAAGCACGCCGACGCGCTCGCTCGGCAATGCATTTGCATACATGCTCTATCTCCTTGCTTTGACGATCAGGCGCGCGCGGCCAGCGCCACGAAGTGCGACTTGGTGGTGGTGCCTTTAGCCGGCTCAATCGGTTTGGACAGGATCGGCTGGCCGCCCATGCGCCAGGTCCAGCGGAAGGCGCCAAGGTTGTAGTCGAACCAGAGATGGATCGAGGAGGCGAACTCGGGGGCTGCCGAGCGCACCGCGGCCATGTAGCCATCGGGGTTGATCAGCACCAGATCGCCCACCTCGCCAAGCGCGCCAGCGTGCTCGCTCTCGACCACCGGCAGGCCCATGAGGCGGGCCAGCGGTTGCTCGGAGAGCCCGCCGGCCGGCAGGTACACCGGTTGATCGCCGATGGTCGTGGTGGCCAGTTCAGGCATGGTCTCGTCGCGGGTGAGCCAGAACAGACGCGCGCCCTCGGTGCGCATCTTGCGCGTCCACATCTTGAGCACGTTCTTGGTCACGATAGTTGCCGCCGCTTGCTCACTCTCCTTTTCTTGCGCAATCAGCGCCTTGGACTTCAGGATGCCGAGCGGCTTGCCGACGCCGTCGCCGCGCATGATCGCCTCGCCGATCTTCCACGAGATGGCCCGCGCGGCCATGCGCGTCAGATGCGATTGCACCCGCGGCGCATCGGCGAGCATCTCCTCGGTCACCGCGGCAAAGGCGAAGAGGTCGTGGATCTCCATGCGCGAGGCGTCGGTGCGCAGCTTGGACGGCGTCATCTGCGCCGCCTCGGCCCGCCACTGCGCCGTAACGCCCGCCGCGCCCCAGGGCGTGGTCTCGTCTCGGCAGTACTCGATGGTGCGCGCCGCGGTCGGCTCCAAGGTGAATCGTCCGACGAAGTCGTCGCCCGAGCCGGTGACCGCGGTCCAGATCTCGTCGCGGTACTGCGCCGGGATCAGATAGCCCTCGCCCGCCCCGGTTCCGTTGCCGGAATGGACGTTGCTCGGTGCGCCCATCAGACGGCGGTCGGTGGTGCTGCCGACCACGGCCTCGCGCACCGAGGTGGCGAACTCGGCCAGGCTGCGGAAACCGCCAGTAGTCGCCGGGTTGGGCTCGGTGGTGCCGGTGGCGAGCGCCGGTGTGGCCGTGGTGGGCTGCATCTGGCGGCGGGCGTCGGCCAGCTTCTCGGCCTTGGCGATCTCGGGGTCGAGGGCATCGACCTCGGCTTTGAGCGCCGCGTAGCGGGCATCGGCCTCGGCGTCGGCACCGAACCCGCCGGCGGCTTCGATGGCATCGAGGGCCTTGCCGGCCTCAGCCTTCTTGGTCTCTTTCTCGGCCCGCAATTGGGCCAGCGTCCTGGACATCGCTGTCTCCTCTGATGCGGGCACACTGAAAGGCGCCGCCCGCCCGCGCGGCAGCGTCCCCGTTCTGTCGATGTGTTCAGATCAGCCGAGCGCCAGGCGCGCGCGCTCTGCTGCCACGCTGCGCCGGGGCTGTCCGGCACGCGTGGCCATACCGATCACCGCGTCGAGCGTGGCGATCTCGTCGATCATACCGAGGGCGAGAGCACGCTCGGCATCGTAGGCGCGCCCGCCGCCCATGTGGCGCTCGGCCTTCTCGGGATCGGCGCGCACCACCGCCTCGGGCACACCGCGCGTCGCGGCGACCACCGCGACGAAGCGGCCATAGGCGCGGTCGATCTCGTCCTGGAGCGCGGCCCGGGCCACGCCGTCGAGGGGGCTGTGCGGATTGCCCTCGGCTTTGCGCGGCGCGGCGAACAGATGGGTGACCTGGATGCCATCGCGCTTGAGCTTCTGGCTGTGGTCCATGTGCATGGCGCGCACGCCGATGGAGCCGACCAGCCCCGAGGGCGTGGCGAATACCCGATCCGCCTGGCAGCCGATCCAATAGGCCGCCGAGCACATCATGGTGTTTGCGACTGCATAGATCGGACGGCCCTCGCGCCGCTTGTCCGCGACCAGCGCCGCCGCCTCGGGCACCAGGTCGATCATGCCGCCGGGGCTGTCGATGTCGAGCACGATGGCCCCGACACCGCGATCCTCGGCAAGCTGGGTGAAGGTGCGGGTAAAGCGATCCATGGCCACAAACGGTGTTGAGGCATCTTTGACGGCCGACGCGCGCGGCACGATGGCGGCGTGCAGGCTGAGCACCGCGACGCGCCCGCGCGGCTCGTTCTCCAGGCCGGCGCCCGGGCCGCCGTCCTCGCGGTAGGGTTCCGCCCGAGGTCCGCGGGCATGGCGCAGGGCCAAGAGGGCAGCGATCTCGGCGCCGCGGGTCGGCTCGATGGCCCAAGGGCGGCTGGCAAAGGCTTCGATCACGCGGTCCAGTTCGTGGGCCATCAGGCGACCTCCCGTATCCATGCAATGCCATCGTGGCGTGCGATCAGCCGGCCCGTGCCGTCATAGAGCGCCGCGCGTTCGTCTCGCGCCGAGCCGGCGGGCTTCATGTTGAGCGGATCAAGGAACCGATCGCCGGCGGCGCCGATGGCGTTGCGGTTTTCCATCGCCCGGATCTCGTTGACCGAAAGCCAGCCCCACTGGCGCGCTTTGGCGTAGGCTTCAAAGCGGGCTTTGATGTCGCCGCGGAGCAGTCCGGAGACATCGAACTCGAAGAAGTAGCGGCGGTTGTCGCCGATCAGAAACCGGTTGACCGCGCCCTCGATCAGATCGACCCAAGGCATCAGCGTGTCGGTGACGAACTCCAGCCCCTGGTGCTCGATGTTGGAGAAGGTGGCGTTCTCCAGCATCTGGACTTTGTGCGGCGGCATGCGCCAGAGCCGGGCGACCTCGCCTTGCAGCTCCTTGCGCGTCTCCAGAAACTGCGCCTCCTCCGCCGTGGCGCCGAGCTTGTGGACTTTGGCGCCGTACTCCAGCGTGGCCGGGCCGCGGCGTTTGGAGCCGAACCAGCGCTTGATCGCCTCCATGAAGTTCTTCTTGGACGCCTGATCCTTGAACTGGCCATCGACGGCGATGAAGAACGGCGGCGTGGCATCGCGCTCGAAATAGGCGGCGGCGAAGGCTTGCAGTGCCATCAGCTGGCCGATGGTCTCGCGCCCGGCGTGGATGCGCGACTGGCCGACGAGCTGGTCGATCAGCGGCACGTCGCGCAGGTGCCAGACCTCGCCCTCGACCAGCCGTTGCATCCGCCCGTCGAGGCCGGTGTGGTTCCAGCGCCGCGAGCCATCGGGCAGGCGCTCGACGGTGGTGCGCTGCGGGTCGAGCCGGTCGAGGCCGATGACGATGCCAGCCTGTTCGCGGAGGCGAAACATGGCATTGCCGGCGCCAGCCAGATCCCAGACCAGTTGGGCGAGCCACTCATGCGTGGTGCATTCGCGGTCGGGGGCGGCGAGCAACGAGAGCAGCGGGTGGCGCTCCAGCCGGCGCTTGTCGCCGCCCTGCCGGCGCTCGAACACGCCGTGGGGCAGGCTGGCCACAGTTTGGCTCAAGACCGAGAGACAGCCCTGGACCACCGGGATCGTCAGCGCGTTATCCAGCGTGACGGCGACGCCGGCTGCGGTCGCGCGCGCCGCGCCCCCGTACCAGAAATCGTCGAGCGGGTCGCGCGGCCCTTCGCGATCACCGTCGGTGGCGCCGAGCAGCCGGGTCAAAAGGCTCATGCGATCTCGTAGTCCTCGGGCACCTCGATCAGTGTCGAGAGCGCGAACTCCGGGTTGGCGGCGGTCGCCACCGCCATGGTCAGTGCGACCATGCCGTCGATGCGCTTGGTCTCAGACAGCTTGACCAGCTTGCGGTTGCCCGCCGGATCGGCCTTGACCACCGCGTGGGCGGCGCACATGCCGAGCACCGGATGGCCGCCGTGCACCAGGCGGTCGTTGAGCACATAGGTATCTAGCGTGCGCAACGCCGGCGCCATGGAGACAAAACCCTGGCCGAACTCGACCAGCTTGGCCAGATCGTCCTCGGTGGCGCCAGCGCGCTCCAGGGCGGGCTTCAGAAAACGCATGTTCCAGCGATCGAAGGCCAGGCGCTCCAGGCCCGCGCGCAGGCGTGACAGCAGAAGCGGCGCGACCCAGTCGTAATCCACCGTGCGTCCGGGGGTGGTCTGGAGATAGCCCTCACGTGCCCAAAGATCGTAGGGCACCCGGTCCTTGCGCGCCTTCTCGGCCAGGCCTTCGCTCGGCAGCCAGAACGTCGGCCAGACATGCATCTCCTCGCCAACGTGCGCGACCTCGACCAGCGCGGTCAGATCGTTCGAGGCCGAGAGATCCAGCCCGCCGAAGTGGCCCGCCCCCGGCATCTCGGCGACCTCGCGCGCGCCCAGCTTCCAGACGCCGGGCGAGACATAGGGGGCCTGCACCTCGATACGCTGGTTCAGGATCAGGTTGCGATACTCGGCCTCCTGCGAGGGCATGGCGCGGGCATCGGCGGCTTGCGAACGCACCTCTTCGCGGTTCATGAACAGATCATACGCCGGGTTGGCCTGTCGGATGGTGGCCACCTTGAACGGATCGGCCTCCGGGTCGGCGGTGCTAAAGCGCAACACGGTACGCGGATCGCGCCCTTTGGCAGCGTCGTCGATCAGCACCGAGAGCAGATCGGCGTCGGTCGCGGCTTGTGTCGAGATGATCAGCGACAGGGTGTTGTTGGCACCGGCGGCGGTTTCCAGCGCCGAATAGAGCCGGCTCTTGGGGCCGCGCACCTGGCCAAGTTCGTCGTGGATGATCAGTGCCGGATTGATCCCAAAGGCGGTCGAGGATTCCGACGAAAGCGCTTTGAACTCGGTCATCAGCTCAGCGTGGTTGCAGGCCAGCTCCTTTATCGTGTCGCGGATGGTGACGAAGTCGTTGAGTGTCGGACTGCGCCGCACCATGGCTGCCGCCAGATCGAACACCACCGCCGCTTGGTCCTGGCTATTGGAGGCCGAGTACAGCCTGCCCTCCGGCACCGCCTCCGGCCCGACCAGGTGCAAGAGCAGGATCATGGCGCATTCGGTGGTCTTGGCGTTTTTGCGCCCGCGGCTGATGATGGCGCGCCGGGTGCCGTGCGGGTTGTCGTAGATCGCGCGGAAATCCTCACGCATGAACGGCGCCATTTTGAAGGGCTGCCCGGCCTTCGGCCCCGAGGGCAGGCGCAAATGGCGTTCACACCAGGCGATGTTGCGCGCGGCGCGGGTCTGGTGCTTGTTCACCATGGGCGCCGCACCGTCTTGGGTCGCCGGCCGGGCTTTTGCACACCCACCTCAGCCATGGTCGCCGAGATTGCGGCATGGGCGCCAAACCCGTCGCCAGGCGCCTGGAAGTCGAACACCTCCTCGGCCAAGGCTTCATAGGCGGTGTAGAAGTCTGGATCTTCGATCACCTGGAAGCTTTCGATACGGCGGTTCTCGTTCAGATTGGCCGAGGTGTGCAGCACCACGCGCCAGCCCTCGGCGGCGATCAGGGCGAACTTGGCGTGACAGCGCAGCACGCGGATCGAGTCGTCACCGAAGCGCTGGCGCAGTTCAGCGCAGAGCGCCGGCTGGCGGTTCAGAAACGAGCGGTCGACCAGCCAGCGGGTGCCGGTGATCAGACCGCGATCGAGGAAGGCCGAGACGCGGGCCATGTCGGCACCGGCGGCGGTCCAGGTCGAGAGTGTGAGCGATGCCGCGCCGGTGCGTTCGACGATGGCGCCCAGCATGTCGACCAGCGAGAATGCGCCGGCGTTGAAGCCATAGGCCTCGCGCCCCGGACCCCAGTTTGCCGTATCGAGAAACGCGGCCGCGCTCTCGGCGCTGCGCACGAAACAACGCCGAGAGCGGGCGCGGCCCACGCTCAGCCCTCCCATGGTCTCGGCAACGCCGTCTGGCGCCCTTTGGCTCCAGCGGCACCGCGCGCCGAGTAGCTCGCCTGTTGGCTGAGGCGCATGGAGGCGGCAAGCGCCTTCAGGGCAGCGGTGTGCTTGGCTTGCAGTGCGGTCAGTTCTTTGATGTTGCCCAAGCTGATGTCCTCGGCAGCGAACTCTTGGTCGAGCAGCATCGCGATGCGACGCGCCCCGACGACATGCCGGCAGTATTGCGCGAGCAGCGGCAAGTTGGCCGCGCTCCACCACTCTGCCGGCAGGGCGTTGACGGTCTCGATCCAGACGTCGGTCTCGGGCTCGTTGAGATCGAGCGGCGGCTCTGGGCGCTGGATCGCGGTGACGGTCTCGACAGCCGGCGTGCTCAACGCTCCAGCCGACTTGCGTCCTCGTGCGCCCATGCAAAACCTTGCCATTTATGAAGTGTCAGTGTCACAGCCGGTTCAGGCCGTGAACAGTCTCAGAGATTTACCCACCCCCTCCCCTGGAGGGCAGCACGCCGGCGTTGGCCGGGTGGCGCGGATCGACGGGCCAGCCGTCGGCACCGATGGTGTCGTCGTAGCCGCG